>SLQC01000324.1 GCA_007131625.1 Balneolales bacterium
AAAATCAGTAACACGACACGTAAATTGGATCGGTTTGTGCAATTATTTGTACGGGCTTTTTATCAGGAAATGCAGTCGTGATTTATTAAGTCGAATCTTCAGGATGATACTTCACGAACGTGACTCTTTCACACAAATGCAAACGTTACAAGCGGGGTGGCTGTGTGTAGTCTTGTTTTTTTTATTGGCTGCAATCATGCAGCAGTTTTAAAATGAACCACCCATTAGATAGTAGAGCAAATGGAAGCGTTAGGAAGACAAATTTTAGTCGAATTTTACGAATGCAACGAGGATGTGCTGAATGACGTTGCACAGATTGAAGCTATTTTACTCGAGGGGACCAGGGCTTCCGGCGCTTCGATAATTTCACACAAATTTCACAAATTCAGTCCGCATGGTGTCAGTGGTATGGTCGTTATTGCTGAATCCCATGTGGCCATCCATACCTGGCCGGAATACGCTTATGCTGCTGTGGATATCTTTACCTGTGGCAATACGATTGATCCATGGGTTATTCAGGAACATCTCAAAGAACAGTTTGAGTCTGTCAATATCTCGACTATGGAATTGAAACGGGGGATGTTTAAAGTAGCTGAAGGGCAGAAACTTCTGTTCAAACCTGAAAATGCCGCAAAATTCGAAAACTGAATCATATGATGGTACCAACCCCGAATATATTCACACTTGTCAAAGGAGCCGGTGAAGGACGCAGGTTGCTGAATGCATTTGATCAGGCGTTACTGACCGCAGGCATCGGCGATACCAATCTTGTCCGTATGAGCAGTATCATACCGCCGGGTGCTGCTGAGCGAAGCAGAATCGTGCTGCCGAAGGGGGCACTCATACCGATTGCCTACGCCCATATAGATTCCAACCAACAGGGGGAACTGATCTCAGCCGCTATCGCATTGGGACTTCCCGATGATCCGTCGGAGACCGGTGTGATTATGGAGTATGAAGCCAGGCAACCACTCTCGATGGTGGAAGAAAAAGCACGCCAGATGGTCGAAGATGCGTTTACCTATCGAAATCGTGCATTACGTGAAATCAAATCAGTCGGCATTGAACATATCGTGGAACAATGCGGTGCGGTTTTTGCGGGTGCCGTGCTCTGGTATGAGTAGCAGGTACACTGTATACAATCCATTATTTGTATTCAATCTGTAACCAGTTCTTAATCTGTAACCAGTCATAAATCAGTAATACACCTTTTTATTGCCAACAATGCAGTTTAACGAATATTACAATGGCCGGACCGGCCTCACCGTCGGTATCAAACAGAGACTTTTTTCGGAGACAAGTCCATATCAGAAAGTGGAAGTGTTTGAAACCGATACCTGGGGAAACATGATGACCATCGATGGATTGGTCATGTTGTCGGAAAAGGATGAATTCGTTTATCATGAGATGATCACACATACAGGAATGTTTGCCCATCCGAATCCACGCCGGGTATTGATCATCGGCGGCGGCGACGGCGGCACGGCCCGTGAAGTTTTGCGCCATCCCTCGATCGAACATGTGGATATGGTTGAAATCGATGAAACCGTAGTGCGTGCTGCCAAAGAATTCCTGCCGGATGTCGGAGCATTTGACAACCCGAAGCTTCATGTCCGCTTTGAAGATGGTATCGCCTTTGTCAAGAATGTAACCGATCCGTATGATGTGATTATCGTTGACGGATCCGATCCGGTTGGCCCGGCGGTCGATCTTTTCAGTGAGACCTTCTACCGTAACTGTTACAAATCGTTGTCCCCCCAGGGAATCCTCACCGGCCAGACGGAGAGTCCCTGGGTTCCATCATATCACCCCGGTATAAAAAAACTGTTCGCCCACCTGGATAGAATATTTGAAGTTTCCAGGATGTATCTGGCGTTTATTCCGCTTTATCCGTCGGGAATGTGGTCGCTTGCATTTGCCTCAAAGGGCATCCATCCGCATGATCCTGATGTGATGGATCGTGTCATCAAAGGTACCACAACTATGGAGAATGCGTTACGGTACTATAATCCGGCGATACATCAGGGATCGTTCGCTCTGCCCGGTTTTGTCCGGGAGATCCTTCGCTGATATAAATGGATTAGCGTGATGTTTTCAAGGGTAGTGTGATTGCGGACAGACCCGCGTGCATTTCCGGATATAGAATCACTTTCTAAATGACAATGCTGTTTTCCTTTGTGTCGAATCGGTTGTTGTATCGGACCTGTTGTGCGATCATTGCACTTTCGGTGTACGATATGGTAATCGGAAACGGTGACCGGACAGAAGTCTTTGGTATTCCGTTAAGCAGTTCGGATGAAACGGAGCTATTGCAATTTTACAAGGACGGCAGTACGGCGCAGGTACCTGAGTACCTGCAGGATTCACTCTCCGTTATCAATCAGATCAGGCCGGTTGATAAAGGCACTGTTCACGGAATTCTCGCCCGCTATTTTGCCGGCGAAGGGTATTTTTCCGCAAGGACCGACAGTATTTCATATGGGGAAGCACCTGGTTCCTCCCTTCGCGTGTACACATCCCCCGGTTGCCGATTCACCATTGGATCGTTGGGATACCATGTGAAGGACAATGACTCCAATCTGCTGGAGGGTATGATTTCATTCTACGGAGAAGGGGATTTCTATGCCGAAGTACCACTTGAAGAGGAATTGCGGCGCTATGTCCGGCACATTGAAAAGCTCGGATATCCGCTTGCCACACTGGAAATTACGGAATTCATACCTGATCTTGAATCATGCGAGGTGTCGCTGGTTGTAGATGTTGTGACGGGCGAAAAGCTTCATGCTGCCGGGGTATGGACCAGGGGGCTGAGCCAGCACAACCCTGATTACATTGAAACCGCAACAGGAATACGGCAAAATGATCTCATCACCCCTGACCTTTTCCAACGAGGTCGCAGAAACCTCGAAAATACTGATCTGTTTCATGAAGTCAGTGACGGGGATATCGTCATCCGTGATGGGGAGCCTTATGTCTACTACCAGGTTTCCGAACGCAGGGCCAACCATTTTGATCTGATGTTCGGTTATGTACCGGAGCAGGTCAGCGGCTATCAGATCGTCGGTAGCGGCCATATGCTTATACGCAACGTGGGATGGTCGGGAAGTACCATGGATTTGTCATTCGATCGCCTCGATAATATGGTAACTCAATTGGATGTAGAATATGGCAGACAATGGATTATGGGTATGCCAGCAGGTGCGTCACTAGGCTTCCGGTTTCTGCAGCAGGACACCAGTTATCAGGTGCGGGAATGGCGGTCGGAGGGCTCATGGAACCTGAGTCCGGAGCGCAAGATTTTGCTTCATATGAGACAAGAGAATGCGGTTTCCGGTGACGAAACACCGATGTCGGCAAGGGTGCTTGACGGTGTCACAAGATCGGCTGGATTCGGCTTTCATTATGACAACCGGGACAGCAGGCTCAATCCGACCCTGGGCAGGATATTTCATCTATATGTCGAGTCGGGGTTTCGCCGGGTAACCGACTCCAGAGTTGAAGAGTTGCAGAGCGTGGGGACGATGATGCAGCAGCGCGTTAAAACATTCATACAGATTTTCTATAGCCCGTTCCCCAGACATGTCGTATCGCCCAAGATCACCGGATCTGTTGTCGAGTCACCGGAGTACACAGAAACCGATTTGATTCGTCTGGGAGGGTCACGATCGATCCGTGGATACCGTGAGGAGCAGTTCCGGGTGTCGCGTACAGCATGGAGCGATGTGGAGTACCGGTATCTGCTTGACGCCTATTCGCATGCATTTCTATTTGCCGCCGGCGGCATATATGAACAACCGAAGTTGATCGGGCAGGATCGGCCAGGGGAGACGGAATGGCTGCATTCGGGAGGATTCGGATTCCGATACCGGACACCTATCGGGATCATGCAATTTACCTATGCGGTATCCGGCGAGGATCCATTGCACAACGGAAAAGTGCACTTCAGTTTATCGGCGCAGTTCTAGTTTTGACTCCTTCTCAGGAATTCATCTATCTATTGTTTTTATTCATGTTGTTTTATGAGTTAATTGAAACGGGCTCGAGATTTGGTGAAAGGTGATGAATTATGAATAAGGCAATCAGATAACTGAAGGAAAATAATACGAAAGGATAGGTATAACCCTGCAAACCTGCTTCTTCAAGTGCGTAGCCAATCAGCAATGCGGTAAACATGGCTCCAAAGGAACTAAAGGAGGTGGAAAATCCAATTACCGATGCAACTGCTTTCCTTGGAAAAAGATCAGACGCAATGGTAAATATGTTGGCAGACCAGGAATTATGTGCACCTGCAGCCAACGCAATGAGTGCCACACTCACAAAAAGTGAATCGATAAAAGGTACGCTCATGACAGGCAATACCAGAATGGCAGTGCCTAACATGGTCATTTTACGTGCAAAATTTGCGGTATTTCCTCTCTTTATTAACCAGGAAGATGAGGCACCGCCGATAATACCTCCAAAGTAAGCTACTACATATATGATTATCAGAGGAAGAGCAAGTTCCAGAAGTTCAATACCGAATTTGTCATGTAAAAATTTTGCACCCCAGAACAGATAGAAATACCAAACAGGATCAGCAAACAATTTCCCGAAAGCCACCACCCAGGTTTGGCGATACATAATAATATTTTTCCAGGGTATTTTAATTGTTTCAACTTCTGTCCCATCGGTTTGTATACGATCGCTTTGTATGTATTCCAGCTCCTTCAGATTCACGAAGCGCGACTGTTCAGGCGGTCTGAATAAAAAAAGCCATGCCACCAACCATACACCGCTTAAAATAGCAGAAAAAACAAATACATATTGCCATGATATAAATAAAAGTATTATCAAAGGAACCAGTAAAGGTCCAATTATCTGTCCAAAGTTACTGCCTCCGTTAAATAAACCGGTTGCAAAAGCCCTCTCCCTTTGAGGAAACCACTCAGAAATGATTTTTATACTGGCAGGGAAATTCCCGCCTTGTCCTATTCCAAGTCCCAGTCTGGCCAATGCAAACCCCACCCAACTTAGGGCAAAAGCATGGGAAAGGCTGGCAAGACCCCAGATACAAACAGAAAGTGTAAATCCGCGACGTGTCCCTATCCGATCAATAATATACCCTACAAGAAAAGGACCGACAGCATAAGCCAGTTGAAAGGAAAAAACAATATAGCCATACTGTTGTTCAGTCCACTGAAAAAGATCTCCAAGCTGAGGAGCGAGTATGCCCAAAATGACTCGATCGAAGTAAACAACCGTTGTTGAAAAAAAAAGCAGAAGTACAATTACCCACCGAAATCTGGTTGACTTTAGCTCCATATCAAGTCCAAATATTTTAGTAATCTGAGTCTTTGAACAACTACACTTCGCTCATGTTCAATTTTTTATATTAGCATCCATAGAATGGTCTGATGCACTTCAAACCCTGATTTTCAAAATCGTTTATTTATTGATTAGGAAATTATTTTACTTGTTAAAAAATTATGACACTAATGATTCTAATTAAAAAATGGTGAGTTTTGTAAGTTAGATGTAATGATAATTTTTTTTAAAGCGATCATCAGAAATAAAACTTCCCCTGTATGGAACAGGTAATAAAAAAGTAATCAGGGTAATCTGAAAATACAACAATTAATGAGCAATGAATTCAATCTGTTTCTTCAATTGTTAATAATATCCATCTTATTGATATTATGACAGTTATTTATTACGACAGAATTATTTCCGGATATCTGCTGTCAATTAGAACTTGATGAGTATCGCTTCGTTTTATACTTTTTAAATTATCCAGTTACTAAAAAAATCGGTATTTTTTTATCCGGGATCATGTTGTTTTGCGTTTTTGTAGTTCAGTATTCATTTTGTTACTATAAGACTTTGTATCAACATTCTAATTTTTTTCAATACAATATTTTCGGCATTTTTATAAGCTTATTTTACATGGAGCAATGATATGTATAACATGAAAAATGTAGTCGCTATAGTTATTATTCTCGTTTTTGCAGGTATGGTCCGGGGTTGTGCAACTGAAACCAACGATTTTGACGGGAATGATCAGCAGGGCGTGCAAATTGACCTTGATGAGCAGGAGGGAACAGCCACGGTCAGAATTGGAGGGGAGCATTTTACAACTTACCGGTTTGGAGAGGATTTTCGGATTCCCATATTATGGCCGGTAATTGCAGAAGGCGGTGTTACTGTAACAAGAAATTGGCCGATGGGGGATGATGAACCGGAGTCACGTGGTGATCACCCGCATCAAAGATCCATCTGGACGGCTTTTGGTGATGTAAACGGTTTCGATCACTGGCGAGAGCCTCCTGTGGGGTTACCAATTATCAGTCAGGGAGTAAAAGTGTCATCCGGGGATGATTCTGGGGTCATCAGTGCCCGGAATACCTGGGTCGACGATGCTGGAGATCCTCTTGTGGATGATTTTCGGGAGTATCGTTTCTATAATTCACCGGCATCTGCAAGAATTTTTGACCAGAAGATCACGTTCCGGGCATCATATGGAGATGTTACATTTGGAGACGATAAAGAAGGGCTTATAGCATTTCGTATTCGTCCGGAAATAAAGGGCAACAGAGCGGGTATATTAACCAATGCCCGGGGGAGTCAGGGTGAACAGGAAGTATACGGTACGCCAACAGAATGGATGGATTATTCAGGACATATTGAAGGAGTAGGTCATCGAGGCATTGCGCTTTTTGTACATCCGGACAATTTTCGACTGCCGGCCTGGCATGTTCGGGATTATGGTCTGGTCGGATGTAATTTCTTCGCCATGAATGACGTGGCCGGCCTGGAAGACGGAACCTATACATTGCCGCATGGAGCCGAGCTTACCATTTATGTCCGATTTTTGATTCATTCCGGCGATGTGGATGCCGCTGGGGTTCAGGAACACTATGAAGAATATGCCAATACACAAGTAACCGCATGGTAGTTGCAAGTATCATGTAGCCCTAAACCCGGGATGGCCTTGTTGCTGTCTAAATCGAAGCTGCCCCGCTTCTGCGCCATTTATTTATCAATATCCTGTTGTACAGTGTGGTTTATTTCGGTCCCTTTATCCGGGATGAAAAGTAAAATTATTTATCGTGTGTATGGTTTATAAAATGAAAAAATCATTAAAATAGCTATATGGAACTGATTGAACGAATTGCACATTGCATAGAATTTGGAAAAATCAACAAGGCCGCTCCTTACCCACCCGATATGCAGGGCCAGGATGGAGCCGATGAATTAACTGTACAGGCATTGAAAGAAGGGATTGAGCCGGATATCATACTGAATAAGGGGATGATCACCGGTATGGAACGAGTCGGAAAAAAATTTTCGGAGAACAAGATCTTCGTACCTCAGATGCTGATGGCGGCAAAAGCAATGGGTGCATCCATGCAGCATATCAAACCTTATTTTCAATCAGGCAGTGTTAAGAGAAAAGGTACGTTCATCATCGGAACTGTTCAGGGAGATTTGCACGATATCGGGAAAAACCTCGTGGCTATGATGGTAGAAGGAAGTGGTTACGAAGTCATCGACCTTGGTGTAGATGTGGGTGCCAATACGTTTCTTGAGGAGATGGAGAAACATCCGAAAGCGGTAGTCGGGCTCTCTGCGCTTCTGACAACAACCATGATGAACATGGAGGATATCACCAAAAGAATAAAGGAAAAAAAACCTGAATCAAAAGTTTGTATTGGTGGGGCTCCAGTTACAAATGATTTCTGCAAAAAAATTAATGCCGATCTGTACAGCCCAGATCCTCAGGGTTTGGTGACCTATTTAAACAAACTGGCTTCGTAAAAAAAAGCAGGACCACCCTTACTCACAACTCGCCTGCGCAAGGTATACATCTTATTCAGTCCAATCAAGCCACCGAGAGGTGAGTGGCTGGTAGGTATCGACTCGTCGGTCCCGAAAAAAGGGCCAGGTGGTTCGGTGGTGGTCCATAAGTGCTAAATCAATTTCACAATGCACCGTAATTTCCTCCTGACCGCCTTCTGCCAGTAATTCGCCAAACGGACCACATATGAAAGAATGTCCCCAGAAATTAAGATCTCCTTCCAATCCGGTTCGGTTGACGGATGCGACGAAACAACCGTTTGCGACGGCATGACTTTTCTGGATCGTTTGCCAGGCTGACAAGTAACGACTGGCCGTATCTCCGGCTTCTACCGGCAATGAGGCGATGGCTGTTGGATAAACCAGTAAATCAGCTCCCATCATTGCAGTGATGCGGGCAGCTTCGGGAAACCACTGATCCCAGCAGATCAGCACACCGATCCGCCCGTAACGGGTCTGAAAGACGGAATACCCCAGATCGCCCGGTGTGAAGTAATACTTTTCATGAAAACCGGGATCGTCGGGTATATGCATTTTGCGGTATTTCCCCAGATACTTGCCGTCGGCGTCGATGACGGCCGCCGTATTGTGGTAGAGGCCTTCCGCCCGTTTCTCGAACAGGGAAGCCACGATGACCACTTTCAACTCACCGGCGAGAATTTCAAGCCGGCTGGTAGTTGGACCCGGCACAGGTTCAGCCCAGTCGAAGTACCGTTCGTCGACCTCGCGGCAAAAATAGGGCCAGGCAAATAACTCCTGAAGAATGACTATTCGAGCGCCTTTCCGTGCGGCTTCCCGGATTCGGGTTTCGGTCCGATTGATATTGTCTGATATATTGTCGCTACAGGGAATTTGAATCAGAGCGATGGAGACGGTAGGACGTGTCATACGATGATTTGTGATTTATTTGGCATTTAGGGATGAAATATCCATTTTTAGGTCAGTGGTCTGCAAACCAATAGTTCGAAATGCTTCGTACTTGTTGCTATCCGACACATGTAACCTGAATCCGTGAAATAAAGAGTCAATTTACGTTCGTTGACTTACTTTTTCGAATTTATTCGAGATATTCTGATCCGAGTAGCTCTTTGATCCAATATGCATGGAACCCATTGCAAAATTTGTTTACTGTGAGAAATTACTGAATTCCTGCAATTCAATTGCAAGTACTTCCTTGCTGCTCACATACTATTTTTTATCGATGAAGACTATAAGAATTAACAAAATTTTAGTCATAATGAATTCATTATTTATTATGATCTTCTTCCTTTTTCTGACGGGGTGCTTATCCGGCGCCATTGACGATGATGAGTTGGCTATTGTATTTAAAGATGTCAGCGTTATAGATGCTAATAATGGGCTCAGGGCCGGTAAGAGTGTAATTGTCAGTGGAAACAGGATAGTTGAAGTTGGCCAGGTTGAAGAGATAACGATACCCTCCGATGCCATTGTAGTTGACTGCAGAGGAAAATACTTAATTCCCGGCCTTTGGGATGCACATGTGCATCTGACAAACCGTGATATTCATAAGCCTACTATTTTTCCTCTTTTCATAGTTAATGGTATCACATACCTTCGTGATACCAGTGCGACGCTTGATCTGATCCTGCCATTACGTGAGAAAGCCGAGGAAACTTCACGGTCGTATGGATTGGCTCCTCAGATATTTATAACCGGTCCTCATATCGATGGGCTACAAACCAGTTGGGCTTCTTCGGTCAGCGCGGTTTCGGCTGAACATGCTCGAACAATCGTAGATTCCCTTCTAAACGCCGGGGTAGATGAATTTAAGATATACGAGCTGCTCCCCCCCGAGATTTATTTTGAAGTGTTGTCTATGGCAAAAAGTAAAAACTATAAAGTAAGTGCTCATGTGCCTTTGGGCATGGACGTAATAGAGGCTTCAAATGCCGGATTGGGAAGTATTGAACATTTGAACAATCTTGAATTATCATTTTCATCGGATTTTGATTCCCTCCTGCAAGAACGGCGGCAAATGATTACAGACGGATCGGATAAAACAGGTCGGGAACTCAGGGGTGATATTCATCGCGCGCAACGCCAACATGCTCTGAATTCACAGGACGAGGAGCGTCGCAAAATCGTACTCGAAACTCTGGCTGATAATAATACAATGCAGGTGCCCACCCTGGCCATTACTGCCTCGGCTGAACATAGATTATTCGCCCGGGAAGAGTGGAGAAAAACGTTTCGGTTTCTGCCTGAAAATACCAGGACGGAATGGAATGAAAGGGCAGATAAGTGGGTAAACCAATCACCCTCTGATGTTGAAATAGCTCATGCCAATTGGGCTTACGATGTCATTCCTGATCTGGTTGAAACTGGAATTGGAATAATGGCCGGTACGGATACTCCGCTCTCACTGCTTACACCTGCCTTTAGCCTGCACGAAGAACTTGCATTGCTTGTACAAGCCGGCTTAACCCCGATACAGGCACTTGAAGCCGCCACGCTGCGTCCAGCTCAATATTTTGGGCTTGAAAACCAACAGGGAAGCATTGCAAAAGGTATGCGGGCAGATCTGGTGATACTGGATGCCAATCCACTGGAAGATATTACTAATACTCAACGAATATGGACTGTAATGAGGGATGGCCATCTCCATACGAGAGATGAACTTGACAAAATAATTGCTCAACTGGAAAATCCACAATAAGCACTGCCTGAATTATCAACTTCTCCAGTCTCGATATAAATTGCAGGCCGGTCGGATCACCTGCAGTTGAAACCCGCGGTCTTTCTGTTGAATTGCATAATATGGCATCTCAAACTCCCGTCCTGCTATTAAACAAAATTATGATTGTTGCACTTCAAAGTTGATACTAAGTCCTCTAATGCCGTGACTGTGGAAGATGAGGACGGGGATTAAAGTGTGAAAAAGTTGCGATGCATGCCAATAGAAGCTATCTTTTTTCGTTGTTTCCGATGTGGCATCATTCGGGGTGTCTCAAGAATATATTGGAAGCATCGGGAGATGTAATCCGTCTCCAATAACTTTAAAAATCATCCGTGACAACTTCCGAATATGAGTAAAGAAAAAAGAAGAAATCGACCACGCCGATACAAAAAAAAGGGTCCGGTTAAGCCGATGCTGCTTACTGCATACAATTACAAACTGCTGTTTATCGGGGTTATGTGTGTCATTTTCGGATTTGGCGGGATGTATCTGGAAGGGCAACAATATGGTGTCTACTCTCTATATATTGCACCGCTTCTTGTCATTGCGGGCTTTATCGTGGTGGCGATCTCCGTATTTCGTACTGATCCGGCTCTTGTGCCTGAAATTACAGCGAAGGAACAAGGTTCAGAACCGACATCTCCAGAATCCAAACCTTGACAGACCGGCTGCTAAATTATCTATTTGCTTTTATCATCATCGTTCTTTTTGTTATTTTTGCAGATGAGACGGGGCAGACATGGATACTTGCAGCGCTGTTTCTGGGATTGGTAACGGTCCTGATGGCCTATCTGAGTAATGCCCTTACCATCGACGGTGCTGGCGCCGCACTGACGGTAGGTGTGGTTTCCATGGGTTTCGGGACATGGACCGGGGCGGTGCTCGTACTTTTCTTTTTCATAAGCAGCTACGGTCTCGCTTACTGGTTTGACCGGCTGGAGTCTGGTAAACGGGATCAGCCGAAGCACCGGCTGGTTACAGAGCGTCGCAACGGGTACCAGGTTTGGGCGAACAGCTTCTGGTTTGTCCTGCTGCTGACTGCATTTTATATTTTCGGGGAGCGTTGGATGATCGTTTGTGCAGCGGCAGCCATTGCAGCGGCAACATCGGATACATGGTCATCAATGATAGGTGTTCGATTTTCCAAAGAAGTCCGGCTTATAACAAATTTTCAGGTAGTGACACCGGGAACGGATGGAGGTGTCAGCTATACCGGCACAATGGCGGCATTGACGGGTGCCGCAGCAATGGCATTTCTGTTTCTGATTACCGGTTACGCCGGCGATACCAGGGCCGGTTTGATAATTCTGGTATCCGGATTTTCAGGTTGTATAGTGGATTCTTATCTTGGAGCAATTTTTCAATACCATAAAACGGTAGAGAATTGGCTGCCTGACATACGGAACAGCATGCCTGTCCGGGTAATCAAACGCACAATTCCTGATAACGACGGAGTCAATTTTCTGGCGACCGGAATAGCGGTGCTCATCGCTTTTCTGCTTTACTGAGGATACACTGAATGCCCTGGTACAAAACACTACATTGGCAAATACTGATCGGACTCATAGCCGGTTTGCTGTTTGGACTTTTCGCGACCCTGACCGGATTGCAGGAATTCACCTCCACATTCATTGAACCTTTCGGAACCGTATTTATCCGGATGTTGCAACTGGTGGCTATACCTTTGGTCATTGCTTCCCTGATTGTCGGCATCACCAATCTGAACGACCTGACCAAGCTTTCACGCATGGGGGGTAAGACCATTGGTATCTACATGGTCACCACGGTTTTTGCCATAACGATCGGACTCACTGTTGTCAATATTTTCGAGCCGGGCAAAGTACTTCCCGAAGAGACCCGTGACGGGTTATTCGCCAGCTATCAGGAGAATATTGAAGGCCAGGAAGAGGCGGCCGCCGAGCTGTTGGACCGAAGTCCGCTTCAATTTATCGTTGATATCGTCCCCCAAAACTTCTTTGCTGCAGCTTCCGACAACGCCAATATGTTGCAAATTGTCTTTATAGCGCTGATAATCGGCATCGGACTAATGAAAGTTCCGAAAGAGAAATCGCAGATACTGATCAATTTCTTTGATGCGCTGAATGACGTCATCATCCGAATCGTCGGGATGATCATGAAAATTGCTCCTTATGGTGTATTTGCTTTGATTGCATCAGTGATTGTCGATCTCGGCGGAGAGGATCTTGCGCGAACGGCCGAGTTGCTGGGTGCGCTGCTGATGTATAGCTTGGTGGTTGTAGCCGGTCTTCTGCTGCATGTCGCCATCGTATATACCACGCTGTTCAAAATTTTCGGCAACATGAGCATTTGGAATTTCCTCAAGGGGATACGCCCGGCTCAGCTGCTTGGATTCAGCACCAGTTCCAGTCTGGCCACATTGCCTCTGACGATGGAGCGGGTGGAAAGAAATCTGGGCGTCCACGAGGAAGTGGCCAGTTTTGTTTTGCCGGTCGGGGCGACCATCAATATGGACGGTACCAGCCTCTATCAGGCGGTGGCAGCTGTGTTTATCGCCCAGGCGGTCGGCATCGATCTGACCATCTCGCAACAGCTGATCATCGTCATCACTGCAACACTTGCTTCTATTGGTACGGCAGGTGTGCCGGGTGCCGGTGTCATCATGCTGGTGATTGTGCTTCAGGCAGTGCAAGTGCCGGTTGAAGGAATTGCACTGATTCTGGGGGTCGATCGGATTCTGGATATGATCCGGACCGCTGTCAATATCACCGGAGATGCTGCGGTTTCCGTGGTGGTGGCCAGCACCGAAGGCCTCCTTGGGGAAGGTCAATTTGACGATTGATGCGAACGAAACTTCCTGAAACTCCTTCCCATACATTTTTTTGAACCGGATACTGGAAAAAAACGATTATAAAGGATAAGTGATTTACCGGATCAGCATCATTTCCCGGGTGCGTTTAAAGACATTTACACCTGAATTCGGTTATTCTGCCCGATACAAATTCCGGATTAAATCGTGTATTAAGATCACCTGCCAAAATGGATATAAATTGATTTCGAAACGTTTCATTTTCAATAAATCCATTGAACAGATCATTCACCCACGCCTGGGGAAAAAGTGGATTGCCATGCCCCTTGAATACTTCCGATGTGGGAGGCTGCCAGGTGCTTGAGGGAGTCGTACGGATCATCGAAAGATAATTTTCTTCGCCATCCCGTCGATAAATAGATATCGGACCTTCGTGCACAGGTGAATCGGTTGTGGGTTCCGACCTGTCTAATGTATAGTAAATCACATCATCGGAAAGGGCCCAACCGTTGAGATCGACAGGTTCATCCCCGGCGTGATAGAGTTCGATCCAGTCCTCATAATCACCATTATCATCGGCCAGGGTTGTGTTGTTGGAAGACATCACTTCGTTGATCACAATCTGTGCATTATTCGGGAGGGATGCAGCAGAGGAGCTCTGAATCAGCATTAAACCGATAAAGGCACTTATAAATACAAACTGTTGAAATAACATGTATGTTGTTTAGCACGTAACTGTTATAACATATCCGTTGGAAGATGTATTTAAACCTGGCAAAGCACGGTCGCTGCATAAATGATATCTGATTATGGGAGAAATAACAAGGTCGCTAAAACGGGTATTGGTAATTGAAATTTTAATCCTTCCAATGGGAGTTGCTCTAACTTCATACATTCCATCGCACAAAATCCCTGCAGTCACCGGTTTAAGAAGACCCGGGTCTGACGCACTGGAAGCTTTTATCGCAAAAGGGTACCGGTATCACTTAATCAATGTCATTGTTTTTGTAGCTGACTGTCCATCATTGAGCTGGACGCGGTAAATATAGACTCCGCCGGCCAGGGAACTTCCATCGAAGTTCAGGTAGTGTGATCCTGCCGGAAGAGTCTCGTTGGTCAGCGGTTCGGCAACTTTGCGGCCGATCGTGTCGTAAACCCGAAAGGTCACATTGCTCTGCCGGGGAAGTTCAATAGCGATGCGGGTAATCGGGTTAAAAGGATTTGGATAGTTCTGGTGGACCCGGAACCGGCTCGGCAGGGCGATCGACTCACGGTCCATGGTGATGATGTCGTCCTTTCCGCCGGCTTGATGGTATCGTGCCGCAAACTCCTGTATATAGAGGTTGGCGATGCGTGCATCCTGAATTATGATGGTGTTTTCATCGTTTCGCTGGTTGGCGGAAGCCGACCAGTTATGGGATCCGGTGATAACCTTGCCGTGCCATTCAGCCTCTTCACCGTCAATAATGGCGTATTTGTGATGCAACAGGGGATTGGTTTGGGTGTGCAAGTCGACGAATTCAGTAAGAGCCCTGATCTGACTACCCTGCTGACCCGGCTGCCCCAGTACGCCTCTGATGGTTACGCCGAGAGCGTTGCGATTGAATAGTGCATTAGTGATGCCGACGCGGGTGATGAGCATCATGCCGATATTAACGGTGTGTTCAGCGCTGTTAATACCATCGATAATTGCCGCTTCAGTGTTGCCCTGCGGACTGAAATACAGGCGGACGTAGCTGTCGCCAATCCAGAAGGTGGTAGGGTTGACAACCTGTTTCCGGGACCCGAAAAGCGCCTGTGAGGCATCTGGTGTGGTGGTATTGCTGCCCCATTTTTGGTTGAATTCGCGGGTGTAAGCCCCGGCGATGGCCACATCCTGAAACTCGATCATGTTCTGGTATTGATCGCTGGTTCCCGAATCGGTGGCGTTCCAGGAACTGGTGATTAGCCACACTTCGTCAGGTTTGCCACCGCTGTAATCAATGATTGCATATTTGTTGTGATGGATACCCACTTGATTGCGGTTTGCGATACCGAAATTGCTTTTGATTACCGGTACATCGCTGCTTTCCAGCGCATTCACAAAATTGTCCGTATCAGTTCCGTGATCGACGATCACGCGTACAGCCACACCCCGGTCTTGAGCGGCGAGCAAAGCTGATGCAATGTTATCCCCAACCGTCCCGCTGATGCTGTAAAAGGCCAGCTTCAGGGAGTGATTGGCATCGTCAATTCGGTTTATCAGATGGTCGGAAAAGTTGTAGTTCGCGGTGGCTTTCTCGAAGGTAGCCAGACGGTGATCGACATTCTGACTGAAATAGACATTGATTTCCTGGGTGGTGCCCTCCGGAGAAGAGGTTGTCACCAGGTGAGTGGATGTGCGCGTGGTGTCATCGCCGAATGCCGAACGAAGCTGTATGCTGTAAACAGTGGCCGGCTCCAGATCATCGAGAGCCAGATTGTGGGATGTTTTATATTTGTCATCCTCGACGTTGCCCAATTCGAACTTGCCGGTCAGGCCGTAGCGGATCTCCGATGTTCCCTTTCGGTCAGTCTCCCAGTAGAACGTAATCGAAGATGAAGTTGCGCTGACTTCATAGGGTGCATTGCTTATAATAAAAGGTGCGTCTCCAATGGCATTGAAATCACTGCGATCGCGAGGAAGCAGTTGAGCACTATAAGCATTCGACCCGGAGTTGTAATGGCCGGACACTCCCACAATATTGATTTCATCAAAAGGAATATTCATGCCCGGAATATCCGTATGTCGTGAGATGCGGATTTTGCTGTCTGCGGTTTCATATCCGATGCTGTAATTGGAGTCTCCGAAGAATTGTCCCTGGTTGAAAATTCGGACATTGTTGACCTGCACCAGCCGGCCTTCGTATTCACCGGATTTCAGTTCTGAAAGCGTGATCACGGTGGGAGGGATATCCCGCCGACCTTCGGGGTATATGTCGTAAAAAACCTCGTCATAATCGTTGTTGGGAGAAATCTGGAGTAAACCGTTGAACTCGTTCATCGGACCGGTTACAACTACTGAGTCCCCCTCGGAGACCTCCAGGGTAAAACCAAGTTCCTCATCACGCATAACGGGATCATAGTAGGATGCAATTCCGGCAGTCTCGTCCTGTAAGTAAATCGGGCCTGAAAACTGATCGGATACCATTACCCAGCCGGACACGGTAACCAGCGTTCCGAGTGGGAGATCCCGTGCATCGGCAATAGCGATCGGATCGGGATCGATACCGTTTCCGGTAAGATTCGTTTCAAAGGTGGGTTTGTCAGGATCGTTGGTTTCAATAATGAATTTTCCGTTCTGCGTACCTTCACCGGAAGATTCAAAAACGAGGGTCAGATCGGCCGTGGCACCGGGCTCAAGCTCATCCGGGACTCTGCCATCAAGCGAGTAGCCGTTGCCTGTTAATCTGACTGAATAAATTGAGAGATCAGCCTGTCCAGCATTGATCAATTTTAGGCTTTTTCCCCGGGATCTTCCCATCAGTACATAGCCGAAATCCATCGTTGCTCCGCTCAGGACTATGTTTCCTGCAACTTCGGTGCGTAACCGCGGGTTTTCGTTTTCCTCGACAAAACTGGTGACCTCGAAATGGTCAATGTTTACGCGGTCACTTGTACCGTCTGAAGTGATGATTCGAAAGCGGATTTCGCCGTTCTTGTTGACATCGATAACCGCAAGCTGTAGTTCCCTTGAAGGTGTCAATTCATCACTCGCATCGGTCCAGCTGATTCCCTGATCCTGCGAATATTGAAGTTGTATCCTGCCGTTGTTGTCACCACCAAAATGTGCGAAGTTGAAGCGAACCTCACCGGCACCAAAAGTATCAAATTTCATTGCAATATGGCCGTTACGGATTCTTGCTGACTGGCTGCCCCTTTTCTTGTCACTATCCAGTGTTCCGATCAGTGCATCATCAAACATCCAGGTACCGGTGCCGAGTTTCACTGTTCCAGAAGAATAAACACCTTTGGAACCGGATTCGAAATCTTCAAAAAGTTGCGCGCTGGACAAAGCCGGGATGAGAAATACAAACAGCGATGCTGACAAGAGCTTATGTAGTGAAATTTTCATATTCTAACGGAATGATTTTTTCAGTTGTTCGGATGCCATTGCCCTGAATACATTACTTCAGGAAAAGACTAACGAAATACACAATCGGTCAGATGTATCCAAAACCGTTCGTTTTGGTACCTTTTTTTGCTTTGTGTTATTTAGTATCAGATCAGGAGAGCATTGCCTGGCAGTATTGTAAAATAATGCAAAACAACATAGCCGTTCGGATACTTTTTGGCAACTTGGTATATTTACAGACTGATTTCAGTATTATTAATTCTTCCTTAGTTCCTCCTTAATTCGCATATCATGCTGTTCTCTCGATTTATTTTGATCCTGCCATTATTACTATTTATAACCAGTTGTACCCTGTTCCGCCCAACGGTCTTCCCGGAGTCTGAAGAAGCCGATGTCCCGGAGGGAATCATTGAAGTGGGTGAACCGGAACCCGTCAGCAAATATGACGAGATTATAACCAAAGATGCAGTCTCGGAAGAAGGGATGCTTACGGTTCATATGGTAGATGAAAAGCTCTATTTTGAAATTCCTGACGACGAACTGGGGAGGGAGATACTGCTGGTGTCGCGCATTGCCAGAGCTCAGGCCGGAACCGGTTACGGTGGAGTGCGTCTCAATAACTATGTTTTACGCTGGGAAAAACAGGGAGAACGCATGCTGCTCCGCAATGTACTTTATGAATCGGTTGCCGATACATCCGCATCCATTTACAATGCAGTCCGTGCCGCAACATTTGAGCCGATTATCGCTTCTATTGAAATTGAAACCATCGGTCCCGACAGTACCTCATCCCTGATTGAAGTGACGGACCTTTTCACCAGTGATCTCCCGGAATTTTCCCCGCGTGAGCGGTATCGCGGACGGCTGGTAGACTCGGACCGCAGCTATATTGATCGCGCCCGCGCTTTCCCTGACAACGTCGAGGTCTCCAATGTACTGACACTTCAATCTGACAATGTACCCACCGGAGGAAATCTGCGCTCTATCTCCATGATGATCAATCACAGTTTTTTGCGACTGCCTGAAGAACCCATGCGTCCCCGTCTTCACGATGAGCGTATCGGCTATAACTCGGTTCGCCAGGTCGACTACAGCCGTCCGGAACACCGGGCCGAACAGCGCAGGTATATCACCCGGTGGCGTCTGGAAAAAAAGGAGCCGGAAGCCGAACTCTCCGAACCCGTCAAACCGATCACTTTTTATGTCGATCCAGGTACGCCGAAATATTTGGTGGAGTATGTCATTCAGGGCGTAAAGGACTGGCAGCCGGCATTTGAGCAGGCTGGGTTCAAGAATGCAATTATCGGCAAGAAAGCGCCGGTTGACGACCCCGATTTCAGTATGGAGGACTCCCGCTACTCCATGGTCCGCTGGATGCCCTCGACAACCATGAACGCATATGGCCCGCATGTGCACGATCCACGCAGCGGTGAAATCATCACCTCGTCAATCGGGATGTTTCACAATGTCCAGAATCTGCTTCGAAACTGGTATTTTGTGCAGGGGGGAGCTGTCGATGAGCGGATGCAAAACCTTCCGATGCCCGATTCCCTGATGGGGCGGCTGATCCGGATGGTAGTGGCGCATGAAGTCGGACACACACTTGGCCTTCCGCATAATATGAAAGCCAGCGGAACGGTTCCGACCGACAGCCTTCGAAGCCCTGCGTTTACCCGGAAGTACGGCACCACGCCTTCCATCATGGATTACGCCCGGATGAACTATATTGCACAACCCGGTGACGGCGCCTATATGTTCCCGATTGTCTCGATCTATGACAAATTTGCAATTGAATGGGGGTATAAACCGATTCCGGAGGCTTCTTCAGCCGACGAAGAGCGGCCATGGCTCAATGAAGTCGCCCGCCGCCAGGAAGAGGAACCGATGCTTCTGTTCGGCCACCTGTCGACCATCGATCCTACACAGCAGCGTGAAGCTCTCAGTAACGATCATGTCAAAGCCACCCGGTACGGCATCGCCAACCTGGAACGGATTATGGAGTTTATTGTGGATGCTGCCGGCAGTGACGGCGAAGACTACAACACCCTGAACGAATTGTACCAGAATGTGATACAGCAACGTGACCGGATGCTCGGACATGTGGTTACATGGGTGGGGGGAGTTTATGGTGAGCGCAAAGTGTACGGACAGGATGGACCCGTCTACACACCGATCGACCGTGACAGGCAGCGGGAAGCTATGGATTACCTGATCGCCGAGGCGTTTCAAACGCCGGAATTCCTGCTGAATCAGGAGCTGTTGGACTTGATTCAGCCCTCCGGAGCCTCTGACAATATCTTGCGGGGACAAAGAATGATTCTCAATGGTCTGATGAGTGAAGACCGGATCAAGAGAATGGCGGAAATGGAGGTAACAAGGGATCCGGCTCGGATCTACACGGTCGATGAGATGCTGACGGATTTGCGCAACGGGATCTGGAGTGAACTGGACGATCGGGCGGTTACTATTGATTTGTACCGCCGGAATCTGCAAAGATCCTATCTCGAAATAGTGGAAATCCGGCTGGGAGGACTCTTTTTCCGGACATCAGGAGAATCAACATCCATGATGCGTGGACATTTGCGCACACTTTCCGATGAGGTGGAAAACGCCATTCCGAGAACGACTGACAACCCGACCAAATATCATCTTCAGGATGTGGCGGACCGGATCAGGGATATTCTGGAAGGAAGCGGGTGACGGGCAAAACGGTTAGTATAACCTAAATTGAGCGATTTTGCGGAAAAAAATAAGAAGATAGCTTGTGCATCTTCCTGATAATGCGTAATTTACAAGATATATAATCAAACAACAAAACATCGCCATTCAGGTGCACAAGACTATCTTCCATGGCTAACAAAATAACAAAAATCAGTATTACAAACGACAAAATTTCCGGACGTGGGGGCCTGTCTTTATTTCTTCGTTACGTTGAACAGATCG
>SLQC01000282.1 GCA_007131625.1 Balneolales bacterium
ACGATCAGAGCCGGATCATGACGATCTGGCCTTATTGCCTGAGGAAAAACGATCCGGTTCGGAAACGGACAGCAGGCAGGTATTTGACCGTCTCGCCGGAGCTTGGACCTACTGGGGCTGGAAATACGACTATTTTAATACGGAAAATGATGCAAAGACTTTTTTCAACGAATTGCGGTATATGCTGGCGATGCAAATGTCTGCACCCAACAGTCCGCAATGGTTCAATACGGGTTTGTACTGGGCTTATGGCATAAACGGTCCGGCCCAGGGACACTATTATATGGATGTCCGCACCGGCAAGGTTGTCAAGTCGAAAGACGCATACAGCCATCCGCAGCCGCATGCTTGCTTTATTCAAAGCGTTAGCGACGATCTGGTCAACGAAGGCGGTATCATGGACCTGTGGACCCGCGAAGCCCGGCTTTTCAAATACGGATCGGGTACCGGAACTAATTTTTCGGAAATCCGGGGAGAGAACGAAAACCTGAGTGGCGGCGGCCGGTCGTCCGGCCTCATGAGTTTTTTAAAAATCGGTGACCGGGCAGCCGGAGCCATAAAGTCAGGCGGAACAACCCGCCGGGCGGCCAAAATGGTGACACTGGATCTCGATCATCCCGATATCGAGGATTATATTAACTGGAAGGTGAAAGAGGAGCAGAAAGTTGCATCGATTGTCACCGGATCCAAAATCTGTGAAAAGCACCTCCGGTCGATAATCCGCTGTTGCCATGAACCGGTGTTTATCGAAGGACGGGAATACAACGGCAAAGTGAGCCGCGATCCGCTCAGAAACAGCAAATTGAAAAAAGCTATTCGCGATGCCCGGCGTGACCATGTCCCCGTGAACTACATCGAGCGGGTAATCCAGCTTGCCGAACAGGGGTACAAGGATATACTTTTTGAAACTTATAACAATGACTGGAATTCGGAAGCCTACAGCACTGTAAGCGGACAAAATTCCAACAACTCGATCCGCATTCCCAATGCTTATATGCACTCTCTGGCACAGGATGGCGACTGGAACCTGTACGGTCGGGTCGAGCTGAAGAAAGCAACGGAAGAAGGCAGGGATCCGGTCCCGATCAAAACACTCAAAGCCCGCGAACTGTGGGATCAGATCTCTGATGCTGCCTGGGCTTGCGCCGATCCCGGCACCCAGTACCACGATACAATCAACGAATGGCACACCTGTCCCGAAGACGGTCCAATCAAGGCCAGCAACCCCTGTTCAGAGTACATGTTCCTGGATGACACCGCTTGTAATCTTGCATCACTGAACCTGATGAAGTTCTACGACGAGAAAAAGCAGCAATTCCAGGTAGAAGATTATCGGTATGCCACCCGGCTCTGGACCATCGTACTGGAGATTTCTGTTCTGATGGCCCAGTTTCCATCCAAACGTATCGCCGAACTTTCGTACAAATTCCGGACGCTTGGACTTGGATACGCTAATATCGGGTCCCTGTTTATGGTGAACAGCATTGCTTACGACAGCAGGGAAGCGATGGCGATGTGCGGTGCATTGACCGGCATTATGCACATGACTTCCTATGCAACAAGTGCCGAAATGGCCGCTGAAATTGGTCCGTTCCCCGGTTTTGAAATCAACAGAGAGCATATGCTGCGCGTACTGCGAAACCACCGCAGAGCCGCATATAATGTAGATGATTCCGATTATGAGGGACTCACCATCAAACCGGTGGGGATTGATGAGCGCTTTTGTCCGGACTATCTGCTCAAAGCCGCACGTGAAGATGCCGACAGGGCTGTGACTCTGGGAGAAAAGCACGGTTTTCGCAATGCCCAGGTTACTGTTATTGCGCCTACCGGCACGATCGGCCTCGTTATGGATTGTGACACTACCGGCATTGAACCGGACTTCGCACTTGTCAAGTTCAAAAAACTGGCCGGTGGCGGATATTTTAAAATCATCAATCAAAGTGTTCCACAGGCGCTCAGAAAGCTTGGTTATTCCAAGAAAGAGATCGATGCCATCGTCCTATATGCAAAAGGAAGCGGATCCCTCAAAGGTTGTCCGACAATTACGCAAGAACGACTTGCTGCAGCCGGTTTTACCGATGAAAAAATTGAGGCGGTTGAGAAGGCACTCCCGGGAAGTTTCGACATCAAGTTTGCTTTTAACCACTGGACACTCGGCGAGGAGTTTTGCAAGGATGTGTTGGGGATTACCGACGAACAACTTTCAGACCCCGGTTTCGACATGCTGCGTTTTCTCGGCTTCTCGCGGAAAGAGATCGAACAAGCCAACGACTTTGTTTGTGGTACCATGACCGTCGAGGGAGCACCTCTCCTTAAAGAAGAGCATCTTCCGGTCTTCGACTGCGCAAACAAATGCGGTCGGATCGGCACCCGGTATATTTCGGCACGAGGTCACATCCACATGATGGCAGCCGCTCAGCCTTTTATTTCCGGTGCAATCTCGAAAACCATCAACCTTCCCAATGAGGCTACCGTCGATGATATCAAAAACGCCTATCACCTTTCCTGGGAGAAAATGCTCAAAGCCAACGCGCTTTATCGCGACGGATCCAAGCTCAGCCAGCCTCTGAATTCAATGGCCGATATTCTGGAAGAACTGGAGGATGAGGAGGATGAATTTGCCGAACATCCTGAAATGCAGCATATGCAGGACGAAGTAATTAAAACTGCGGAGAAAATCATCCACAAATATGTGACCGGACGAAACAAGCTTCCACACCGTAGAAGTGGCTATACGCAAAAATGCAAAATCGGTGGACAATCTGTCTACCTGCGTACCGGAGAGTACGAAAACGGTCAGATCGGTGAGATCTTCATTGATATGCACCGGGAAGGTGCCGCATTCCGGAGTCTCATGAACTGTTTTGCCATTGCCATCTCGCTTGGACTCCAGCACGGGGTACCTCTGGAAGAGTATGTCGATGCCTTTGTCTTTACGAAATTCGATCCCAGTGGGACCGTAATTGGTAATCCACATATTAAAATGACAACCTCCGTCATCGATTATATTTTCAGGGAACTGGCCGTCACGTATCTGGATCGTGAAGACCTCGCGCATGTCAGTTCAGACGATATTCTCAAAAGGACACTTAAACCGATTGATAATGACGACACATCCGGCGGCAAATCAAGGCATGGTGATGCTCAATCGGCAGATAACCGGGTCAAACCAGAAGAAAGCGCTGACGATGTATCTTCAACCGGAGGGGAACAAACCGGTGAAGAGGTACCATTTGCCGGGCCATTTACGCCGGGCGGTGCCACCGAATCGGCAATGAGAGCCGGGTCAGCAAAAGGACCGGAGCTGAAATCCCACCAGCATCGATCGGAACAAATGAAGCGGGCCAGGGAGTTGGGATTTTCCGGTGATATTTGCTCTGAATGCGGCAGTATGACCATGGTTCGTAATGGAACATGTTTGAAATGCACAACATGCGGTTCAACCACCGGGTGTTCCTGATTTCAAATTGCATTCGCTATTAACAGTAGCTTTAAAATAATCAACGGCTCCCAGTGGAATGTCTTTCATCCTGGCTCCGGTAGTTTGTTGTTATATTAAAATGAGTTCAGTTAATAACTCCAGGCAGTATTTCTTTTTAAGGGACCACATTCCGGAAATCGAAAAACATATTTATGATTAACCGGAATGGCAACTGATCATCATGACAGTTTTTAAAATCAGTAACGAACCTCTCGATTTACTACTTAAACGAAGATTCACCATATCCAGAGGGTCGCGAGACAAAGTCAACAATGTATTGATCCGCATGGAGGCGGACGAAGTAACCGGTATCGGAGAAGCAGCACCTAATTACCGATACAACGAAACACAGGCGTCGGCTACCGCATTTATCAATAAAATGGACGATTACCATGCGATCAATCCGTTTGATGTCGACGCACTGGTTGCGTATATGGCGGGCCTGGGATCCGGTGAATATGCAGCCAAGGCCGGTCTTGAAATGGCACTGTATGACTGGATCGGCAAAAAGCTTGGCCTTCCGCTGTATAAATTGTTACAGGCTCCGGGTCGTACCGGTCCCAAAACAACCTTCTCTATTGGCATAGACAAGCCAGAAGTCATTAAGGATAAAGTGGTCGAAGCGGGTCCTTTTCCGCTACTTAAGGTTAAACTTGGAACCGGCTACGACAAAGAAATTATCACTACCATACGAGCATTGACCGACAAACCAATTCTTGTTGATGCCAACGAAGGCTGGACAACGGTGGATCATGCACTGGCAATGATCCGTTTTCTGGATAACCAAAACGTCTTTATGGTAGAACAACCGATGCCGGCATCCTGTGTAAATGAGATGCAGGAGTTGAAACTCAAATCGACTATACCTCTTTTTGCCGACGAGAGCATGACTGGAAACGAATCGCTGCTGGAACTTTCCACCCAGTTTCATGGCATCAACATTAAACTTATGAAAACCGGGGCGATCAGCACATCGCTAAAAATTTTACATCAGGCACGAAAACTCGGGTTACAGATAATGGTCGGTTGTATGGTGGAATCAGTTATTGCCGATACTGCTTCCGCTCTTGTTGCGTTATGGGCAGATTATGCCGATCTCGACGGACACTTGCTATTGACGGAAAATCCATTCAACGGACTTGAAGTACTGCCGGACGGATATGTTCAGCTGAAAAACAAGCCGGGATTGGGATTGGTTTAGGGGGTGGGGAAAAAAAGTTTTTATGCTTGTAACAAATGGGGTGTTTGCTACTCCTATTAGCATCAATCTTAAAAAGAATTTTAACAAAGCAGGCTTCCCATGGACATGTATGCACCCATTACAATAACACCCAGAGTTGAACTATTTACCAGAAAAAATTCTGATATAGTGAATCGGGCACTGAACGGGATGATCACGCCACTGGAGAATTCGGCACATGTCGAAGAATCGTTATCATCGGATGCAAGACTTATGAGCGATTCCTGTAGTAATGGGTTTTATTCTGAGACCGTAGAAAAAACTTCTCATAAAAAGAAAAGGGGTGCCTCAAGTAAAAAGTATCGTGCACTTCATATTGAAGATGATGAAGAAATTCGCTTTCTTGTGAAAGTTTTTTTGAAAAACGTAATGGAAGTTGATTCTGCTGCAGACGGATACGAAGCGATCAATCATTCCTCGGAGAATAAGTATGATCTGATCATCACTGATATCAATCTCGGTTGTGGCATCGACGGAATCGAAGCTACACGAGAAATCCGAAACATGGCATATTACCACAATATTCCAATCATTGCAGCCACTGCAAATGCGGAATCGAATATCAGAAATCAGTGTATTGAGGTAGGAATGGATGCTTTTTTACTGAAACCATTTATGAAGAATGATCTGATCAACACCATTGAACAGGTCATGAACAAGAGAAACTAGCAATTGGTACTATTTCAGGGAGGAAAAACGTGGACAGAATGAAATTTCATAAAATACAATCTCAAATAGATGCCTATCGAGCAGGTAACCTATCGGCTGAGGAAATGGACTTGCTTTGGGTGGATTTGATTGAATATCCAGAGCAGTTAGAGTATCTGATCAATTCGGTAAACCTGGAAGCTATTGCAGCCGAAGAAAAGCAAAAGTCGGATCGGGTAACTACTTTGAAGCATATCAGATCAACCAAAGAAAACGCACTGTTTCATTTTACCCGGAAATGGAGTCGTGTTGCAGCAGTACTTCTTGTGGGTGTTGGAATCTTTTCGACGGTTTTTTTATGGGAAAGTGATTATGTCAATGAACCGAAGCCCATCGCTGATATTGAATTAGATAGTTATCGATCATCAACTATACCCACTGCTGTTTTTGACTATCAGCTTCAGAGAGCAATTAATTTGGCATCAATGGAGCAGTTTGAAGAGGCCATTGAGAAACTTCAGGAGATTGAAGCACAAAATTTATCCATGGATCAAAAGGTTTCCTTACATATTAGCAAAGGATCTGTTTTCTATAACAATGGGGATTTCATTTCTGCCAAATCGGTATTTCACGAGATCCTAGATAAATATGACAATTTACATGTGTTGACAGAAGAGCAGATTCAATGGTTTCTG
>SLQC01000096.1 GCA_007131625.1 Balneolales bacterium
CCCGAATGATATCCATTCTTTATTTTTATTTGCTATATTCAATCAGTTATATGTATTATTCAATTCATCGCTCTTACTCAAGAGTTATTTAACTGTAAGACTTGCAACAGATGAATTCATTACAAAAAGTTTTTCTCCTTTTTGTTGCAACATTGTTACTGGTTGCACTGGGAGTGGACCGTCATTCCAATCTTGAGAGCTTTGTTGCGGAACCTGTTCAAAACTCGCCTCATAGTATATCTGTGAGATGGACGGTTGCCGATCCAAATCTGGTTTCTGAATTCGAATTGGAAAGGAGGATGGGCAATAACTCCACTCAGCGAATAAACGGCGGTTGCATAACCCAATCCGGCAATACATTTGAATGTGTGGATTCCGACCTTTTTAAAGTACAGTCAGAACAGAGTACCAGTACGGAGAACGTTACTTACATACTGCATGCCATAAACAGTGACGGTAGACACTTTTATGGCGAAACAGTTGTCGAGTACACCACCAATGCTGTTCGACGCACATGGGGCAGTATCAAATCGATGTTTCAATAGACTGTTTTGGCAGCACGCACATCCACCGATCACCTGTTGATGAGTTCATCCCGGATAAGCCGGACCATCACCAGAATAGCCTATCAGATTTATGAAGATACCCACGGTGTCGGAGAGCCCGTCATTTTCGGAATCGATGATCGCGGATTCAAACTGGCCGGGATGCTATCCGATCGATTGTCGGAAATCTACCAAACTCCCATCCGCGCTCATGTTGTTCGGGTCATGACAGACTCATCGCAAGAGAATCAGTCGAATTATGGGTCCGAACCCTTTCCAACAGTGAAGAATAAAAAGGTAGTCATTGTAGATGATGTCTTGTACAGTGGAAAAACCATGTACCATGCTTTACAGCTTATTGCGAATCAGGATGGCCCCGAAGAGATCAAACTTGCCGCGCTCATCGACCGTGGACACCGACGTTATCCCGTGAATATTCAGTATCTCGGACTCTATTGCCCGACCAAGTTAAAGGAGCATGTCCAATGCCGGTTTCTGGAAAATGGTGAACCGGATGGCGTCTGGTTGGAGCATTGAATCACCAGAATAAACAAGAACGATTCCGGCGTTTATTTGCAACATTTTTGAGACCATCAGCCGAATCAGTATTTACTGCTTTCCTTCCCTTTGCTGATCGACCTCTAATCGCTTATCTTGATCCTCAGTTAGTGTCTAACAAGATCTCATTATATCATATAAATATTTCATCTGATATAAGAAATCAAACATTATAAACATATGAAACGATCAATTTTCCCGCTGCTCATTGCAGCGATACTGATCCATGCCCCTTTTTTACTTGCCCAAAACGCATCGCTGCCGGCCAACCGGAACCGGATGTGGCCCCCGATGATACGACTTACTGGGAATACAGCTTAAGAACCTCCTTAACCGGAACCCAGGCAAAGTATCAGAATTGGAGTCAGGGTGGGGTTGATAACGTGGCTATCCTGGCCGCAAGCGGATTCTCGGCTAAATATGCCAAAGAAATTTTTGCCTACAACCTGAACATCAATCTCGGGTACGGACAAACACGGCTCGGCGATGGTGATTTTATCAAAAGCGATGACCAGATTCGAATTCGGAATCAGGTTCGGCGGCTGTTCCGCGACGAGCGATTCAGCACCATTTTCAATCTCAATTTCGAATCCCAATTCACCGACGGGTTCGACAGAAACGTGCCGGATTCGGTAATTTCCGGTTTTTTTGCTCCGGCTTATCTGAGTCAGATTCTTGGCCTCAGTTATAATCCCGATCGCCATTTGCGCTTCGAATCCGGTCTGGCAATGAAGCAGACATTTGTCAGAGATGTGGAACTTTCAACCCGGTACGGATTGCCCGAGGGTGATACATTTCGAAATGAAGCCGGTTTTTCCCTGCTGATCGGTTATGAACGTCGTATTATGGAAAGTATTTACTATGCCGGTTATGTGGAAACATTCACGAATGTGAACAAAAGTCTGACATCCACTGATGTCCTTTTTGTCAATGAAATAATCGGTAGAATCAACCGTTTTATCAGCGCAAATGTCGAGTTTGCCCTTGTCTATAATGACGATATAATTGATGAGTTGCAGATTAAACAGATTATCTCGATGGGGTTTAATTACAGCTTTTTCGAAGAGTGAGCTTTGGAACAATCCGGAACGGATAGGTTGGTCTCCGGCCAGACCGGTTTTGTTTGCAGGCTGACCGGTATTTCGTTTCCGGATTTTCATAATCACCCTGAAACTATTTCTGACAAATAACTACAGGAATTGTTATATTTTGGCTTAATTTGGAACAAGGCTGCCTTGTCATATTGATACGCCGGTAAACGGTCTTTAATTCATTGGTTATTAATATTAGTGGTGTGATGGTTTCACCTGGTAATTATCATGACCGGCTCAAGGTATCAGGCCATCCGGAGGATTCTCTGATTATCAAAATTACCGAAAAGAAGTATTATGATCATGTGCCGTTGGCATGCAATTATTATAGCAGTTATTTTCATTTTGATTGGGACGCAGTTGTCGTTTGCTCAGAAGCTGCCTATGCCTGAAGATGATTTGCTGACGGTATCGGATGAGGACGGCACCTGGGACTTTTTGTTTCGATCCGGTTTCAATGGGTCTCAGGCTTATTACCGGGACTGGGCGCAGGGTGGTACCGACCGGATCGCCATAAGTGCTAATACCATCTTCAGGGGGCAATATATCGACGGTCCCTATCAGTATGGTCTTCGTATTGATCTCCGGTACGGCCGGACCCGTCAAAACCGCGACGCTTTTCGGAAAAGTGAAGATGTTATTCGGATCCGAAATCAGTTTCGCCGACGATTTAGTGACGAACGGTTCAGCCTGACTGGAAACATTAATTTTGAAACGCAGTTTGACATAGGTTACGAAAGAGACCAGGAAACGGTTCGTTCCCGTTTTATGGCACCGGGTACGCTTACAGAAACAGCGGGTCTTTCCTATGATCCCGACAGATATCTTGAGACCACCGTCGGTATATCACTTCGACAGACGTTCATCAGAGATACGTCACTTTCGGAACGGTATGGTCTTAACGAAGGCGATTGGTTTCGCAATGAAGCAGGTTTTACCATTATTCTGAGATATGAACGGGACATCTGGGAAAATGTGAAATATACCGGCTATCTGGAAACATTCAGCAATCTCCAAAAGAGTATGCTCAACACCGATTTTGTAATGACCAATGAGCTGGTCGGCCGAATCAACAATTATCTGACCACCAATTTTGAATTTGCCCTTCAATATAACGACGACATTACCAAAGCACTGCAGATCAAACAGATTCTTTCGGTCGGATTCAGTTATACATTTATGTAATATCGACGGGTGATTGTTATGATTCCCGAACGCTATGTCTCCAGACTCCGGATGCTGCTACCCGAACTGGAACACCGCATGTCCGTACTAACTGCGCCGGCTCGACATCACGGTAGAGTGTCCGGTGTGATTCCACAAGCTTCATTCACCGATTTACAGAATGATCCGGGCTCCCCGGATGGGCACCCCGACCCGCAAATTCAGAAGAGTACCACGAATTCTCATAACGAATCACAGCGGGACTTGGATACTCCGGATTTTTTGAATCCGGAACTTCTGGATACAGCTTTGAAGGAGCTGACCGGTCGTCTGGCACGGCACTATCCGTTTCACCATCCCTGCTATGCAGGACAGATGCTCAAACCGCCGCACCCGGCGGCCTGGCTGGCCTATTCTCTTGCAATGACCATCAACCCCAATAACCATGCACTGGATGGCGGACCTGAATCATCGTATATGGAAAAGGAGGTCGTGCAGGAGCTTCTTCGATTTTCCGGATTTCCAACGGAGGGAACAGGGCATTTAACCAGCAGTGGGACGATTGCCAATCTGGAAGCGCTGTGGGTTGCCCGGGAGTTGCATCCCGACCGGCCCATCGGTATATCTTCCAATGCCCATTATACGCACAGCAGGATGTGCCGGCTGCTTCGTCACCCTTTTGTGGTCATTCCTGACGGTGCGGACGGGTTGCCTGATCCGGAGTTGTTCGATCCCGCAGGTCCACTCCCCGGTACGGTAGTCGTAACCCTCGGTACGACTGGCCTGGGCACGGTTGAACCGCTGCATCGCATTACAAAATGGGCAAAACGGAATGGGGTGAGGGTACATGTCGACGCTGCTTATGGCGGATTCTTTCACCTGATTCGCGGGTCGGGGTGGATCGATCCGGCTCCATGGGAGGCATTGCATCATGCCGACAGTATCGTGATGGATCCGCATAAACATGGACTCCAGCCGTACGGATGCGGTTCGGTACTTTTTCAGGATGCCGGAGTACAGGGAATTTACAAACACGATTCTCCTTACACCTATTTTACATCGGACGAACTGCACCTGGGTGAGATTAGCCTGGAGTGTTCCAGGGCTGGTTCGTCAGCTATTGCTTTATGGTTTACATTGAAGGTACTTCCGCTTGATCCGATTGCGAAACAGGATGGGGATTATGATGTGGATGGTGAGGTGTTGCCGTCGACGGTCAAAACCGGAGCCGTATTTGGTCAATCCATTTTACGTTGCAGGAGGGCTGCGTTGCAATTTTATAAAGCTCTTGCCGATTCCGGATCATATCGCCCTCTGCTCAAGCCGGATCTGGATATCGTAACGTTTTTGCCACACACCAATGAAAAGTCTTACTCCGCTGTCAGTAGTCGGTCTGAAGCGATATTGAAACAGGGGATGTCGCCCGGTTCAGCGTATCCTCTCTTTCTCAGCACGCTGGAGGTTCCCGCCGGCCAGGCACAACGTCTGCTCCCGGATTACGAAGTCGATCGGGACCATGTGAATGTTCTGCGATCCGTACTGATGAAACCGGAGCACCTGGATTTTCTCCCGGAACTGCAGCTGCGGTTGGATGGCCTATTTCACCAGACAGCATAGATATGCAGAGCGGGGACCGGAGGTGATGTGATGCCCCGCCGGCCTGCTTATAGCATCGCCTGCAATATAGAGTCGCTTGTGAAATTGAATCTCTTTTGCTTTCGTATCGCCTGCTATTTAGAATCGCTTGCGATATCATATCGCCTGCTATATAGAATTGCTTGCGATAACCTGATTTTAAACAACGCGAAACTGCTGCATCAGAAATCAAAAACCGCCCGGATCTCCAGGTTTGGATAAGTCCTTCGTAACGGTCTGCGCTCCTCCTGTCGAAAAGCCTCCGCCAGATCTTCCGGATAGGTTGTATAAAGCCGGCGATAAACTCGCTGCCGCTGTAGCCAGCCGCTGATAATCAACCGGTTGCCCGACAAAAAATCGAGATTGACATCGATGCTTGGCCCCAGTTGTCGGGTGATCTGTAAGCCGGGAGAAGGGATGCTCTGAAAGGTCTGTCGACCCTCGTCTATCTCGATTTCAGTGGTTATGATAGCTTGGGGCAGATAGTCGCGCCGCATGAAAAAACGACCTCCCAAACCAATTCGGTGTCTGCCGGTCTGGTGAACGATCATCGCCTCCACATTATAGGTGACCAGTGTGTCGGTCGGTGTTTCCTGGAACGTATCCCAGTACAGCCGGCCGATGCGCAATTCGCTTCGGGACCCGCCGGTCTCCAGCCTCCAGTTCTCCGAAATTGTGACATCAATATCCGATCGCATGCCATATTCGCGGGAAGCCTGATCGTTTTTGGGACGGCCTTCCAGCTGGTAATCTTCGACCGTATAGTTGGCTCGAACCAAAAACGTATTCCGGATCTCAAGCCGGTCAAGCGGTTGCCAGCGAATCTGGGGGGAAAGCCGGATTGTGCGTCGCCAGTTATTTTCAATGCTTCGGACTGCGGACAGGTAGACATAGTGTGTCGCTTCTCCACCTGTTCTGACGGTCATGTCGAAGTACGGTGAAAAAATGTGCCGGGTTGTGAGGTTAATCAGATAGTTCAGTTCGTCCCGGTCATCCTGATTTATTACCGGTGTGTCGTACCGCATGATGCCGGATTGAGCGCGAAAGCTTAACTCATGGCCGTCGGAAATCCGTATCCGGTTTTGTGTAAAAACCTCCAACCGGCTTTGATCGAAATTTGAGTTTCGAAGCACTTCGTTACGCCGGGTAATCTGGTCTTCAGGGTAGTCGCGGATGTTGATCAATCGCGAACCGCGATTGATATATGCAAAGTTCATTCCGACTGCAATACTGTTGCGCCGAAATTCGTAATCGGCATAAGTTCGTAAATGATTTTCGCTGCGCTGAGTTCTTGTGTCGAAAATGGGATCATCCAACTCCTCATCGAGAGGCCTGCTCTCCACCGTTCTGATATTGTTGAGTGTGTACAGATCAATTGTGAATCCGATCGACTGAGTAATAGGTAAATGAACCTGCAGGTCAAGAGCGGTGGTGTCGTTTCGTATGGATTCTATTATATTGGTAAGCCCCCGGTTAAAAAAACTGCTGGGCTGATAACTTTCCCGACGGCCGCTTGAAAGAGAAAGGTCGGCCCGGATCTGAAATTCATCTTGCCGGTACCGGCTCCCGGTAAGAAATCTAAGGGTGGAATATTCTCGTGGACTGATCCGCGCATAATGTGCTTCTGCTGATGGATGGAATACAAAATCACCGGTTTGGATCGGGCGGCTACGCGCAAGAAACAGGCCGGAAAAACCATGATCATGATGGTCACTGCGGCGATCCGACATATAACCGCCCATTAGAGAGATCTCTATTTCCTCATGAGGGTTGTAGAGTATGCCTGCATGGCCCGAATTTTGCCGAAGGTTTGTGGTTGTAAAACTGTAGGATTGCGCTTCGCTCGTCAATGCCCATTCACTGTTAAGCCACTGTCGCAGTGATAGTCGAAGCTGGTTTTCATCCTGGATATTATGCGGGGAACCGTCTGATAAATAGAGACGCGACCGGAATTGATTGTCCAGTTGTAGTGAAAAATTGCCCTCTGTGAGGGAAATATTACCGTCATACTGCCAGCGCATGGCGTCAAGTTGACGGTTGAAATGGGTCCCTCCTCCAATGGAAAAAGGAAATAATTGTGCCATTGAAAGGGCAGGAGTCAGGACAGGTATCAGCATGACCACGATTACCCATAGCCATCCCGGCCGGTGAATCCGGATGATGGCAGAGCGAATACGGACCCTGTGGACTTCTATCCTGTCAGGTTGCTGGAACATACCGGTAATCTATTATGCCGAACGTCGAACTACAAATTTTGTAAAATACTTTTTTTAAACAGTTGAATAAATTTTGCTATACTTGGCGATATGATGTCCATTTCTCCTCTGTCCCGAAAACAGATCAAATCTGTAAAACTGCTTGGTAAACGGTCGGAAAGACACCGGCAGGGCCTTTTTATCGTCGAGGGAAAAAAAGCGGTTCAGCAGGTGACAGCTAACAGGGTGCTGTCGGTGGAGAGTCTGATCCTGGATGGGGAACTGACTGAAAAAAGTGATTTTCTGAAAAAAGTGAGCATAGTAGGCAGCGGGAGTGATGAAATACAGGTATTTTCCGTTCCGTCTCGGGTTTTTCGGCAGCTGACTGATACGGAGTCGACTCAGGGTGTGATGGCTGTTTGCCGGATGCCCGCTCCCGTTAATGTACGAACTCTGCTGTCAGGTAACGGTATAATTCTGACGACTGACCATGTCCAGGATCCCGGGAATTTGGGTACGATGCTACGCACATCGGTCTGGTTCGGTTTGGCTGGAATTGTGGCATCTCCCGGAACTGTGGACCTGTTCCATCCCAAGGTAGTTCGCAGTACCGCCGGTGCGACCGGTGCATTGCCCTGGTTGGAGTCGAATCTTCCACAATTTCTCTCTGCGGCAACTGATGCTGGCTGGCGAGTTCATCTGTTGGATGCCGGTGCCGGTGCGCTATCATACACGAAAGTCCGTCCGACCGGCAGGGACATTATTGTCGTTGGAAATGAAGCTAATGGACTCGTTTCAGTACCGGCCGATGAAAACCGGCTTCGCCTGCGTATCGATCCTGTCGCTGAAACCGGTGTCGAAAGTCTTAACGTGTCGGTGGCTGCAGCAATTATTACAGCGCATTTCACGGCTTTTAAGCCGACATAAATTCCGGTTTTATATCAGTTGCCGGTCACCATGAACTACGGGGAGATGCAACTGCCGTTCCGCTTACCCATCAAGAGTGACGATTTTCACTCGATTCAGTTTATGTCCCAGAAAGCGTTCTGCCAGATTTTTAAATCGCTGTGGTTTGTCGCTTACATAACAGTCGAACTTTCCTTTTGAGACATCATTTCGTCTGTTTTGGCTGTCCAGATGTTCCCGGGCCATAACCGCGATGGAATCAGCAGAGTCGATAATGGTGAGATCGTCCCCCAGGACTTTACGAATACTCTCCTTGAAAAGCGGATAGTGGGTACACCCGAGAATCAGGGAATCCAGTTTTATATTTGAGAATTCGGCAAGGTAGGTCTTCAGTGTTTCGATTGCGACAAGATTATCGATCCACCCCTCCTCGGCGAGAGGAACCAGCAACGGACAGGCGCGGGAATATACGCGGGCTTCGTAGTTCAGTTTTTTCAATGCCTGATCATAGGCCCCGGACCCGATGGTTGCCAGTGTACCGATCACGCCTATCTGTCCGGTATGTGATGACTGGGCAACAGCGGCTTGTGCACCAGCTTCAATCACATCCAGAACCGGAATATTGCCACACCGCGTCTTTATCTCTTTTTGTGCAGCAGCAGCCACCGAGTTACAGGCAATCAACAGAATTTTGACATTTTTCCGGAGCAGAAAATCGGTGATTTGAAGAGCATATTGGCGGATGGTATCGGTTGATTTGATTCCATAAGGCACACGGGCTGTATCTCCGAAATAGATAATATGCTCGTTTGGAAGTGCATTCATTACCGACTTAACTACGGTAAGCCCGCCGATACCGGAATCAAAAATACCAATGGGTGATTCTTTTGTTGTAAATGATTTGTCTTTTGAGGATGGTTTTTTTATTGGTGTCATGGCTGGATTATAATACAAGTCGAATGAGGGCAATCCAGAATAGCAACTTATCTGAACTTTGCAAAGTGTGACTTTATCACCGTCTGTACACCTCAATTGACGAATCGTTCGGGTTGGTGAGGTATAGGAAACGACCGGCAGCGAGTCTTACAAGGGAGTGGCAAGCACAGCGATATCCTTATAAATGCGGCCTGTTCCACCCGTCGGATCAATCGCTTCAAAATGGATGATATACAATCCCGTTCGGTTCATAACACCGTTTTGAGTCCGCCCGTCCCATATCAATTGTCCGGACAGGCCGGCACGTTCACCGTCGGCAAGAGATCGAACCGACCGACCGTGCCGGTCAAATACTCGTACATGCATAAGATAATTTGGGTGATCAAGATGGTATTTAATGATTAAGTGATCATTAAACCCGTCACCTGTCGGAGAAAACGGGTTGGGACTCAGCTGTAAGCCGGCTTGTTCCTGCGTCTGTGCTTCTACGGAAACAGAGTTCTCAAAACCCGGAGTTCCACCTTCAGCAGTGGTGCCGGATGTCCAGTTGTTTCGGTCCATCGTGGCAGCTTCGGAATGAATCCGTTCCAAACCGATACCTCTGGTGTCAATAATATTGGGGTTGTGCCAATTTGGTTGATACCATAGAGAATCCAGCACGCCACCTTTTCGATCCGACAGATATACTTCGTCGCCCTGCGTGGAGAAACCAAGGGTCAGCCGGTCAATTCTGTAAAAATTTTCCATAGCATTTTGTGGTAGCGGAAAAGCCCGGTAAATTCGGGACGATTCAAAAGACTGACTGGTGTCGGCGTAAAATACGGCATAGGCACCGGGTGAAAGTACGGCTAAATCCAGATCAGGTGGTTCACTTATGCGGACCTCCCCGTTTTTATCGGGACGGTCGTGAAGATGCACTCCATTCAATTGCAATGGAATAGCTGAACGATTCCGAAACTCAAGATACTCACTTTGATCCGGCTGGCTGCTATACCGGTCTGCGGAAGGCTGATACATTATTTCGTTGATGATCAACTCCCCGGGTTCGGGTGGAAATGCCAGTGGAATCGAATAACTGCGCTGCTCGCGGCCTGCAACATCTGTAACCGATGAAACTGTGACACTCTTGTTTTTACGTATGATATTCCGATTTGAGCGGAACGTGAAATCCGCACCTTCATCAACCAGGCTGCCGGAACCATTCCCGTTTACGGGTACCATCTCAAGTTGATTACCATCAAGCCATACCGGCCCCATACTCTCCCGCGTAACAAAACGGTTAAAGACCAAATTGACGGAATTACTGTTTTCAAACCCGGCAAACAGGACTTCAGGTGGACCCGGGTCGTCATCAAAATGATAATTCCTCAATCCGGCGGTATGATGATCGGGATGCATGCGCCAATTGGATGGATCCAGAGACGCTCCATTCGGGTCGGTTCTTTCCATCGACACCCCGTCACGATTTCCACCCCAGTCCGGATGATATGATAGACTGTCGATGGTGACTTTATCGCGGGTGCGCAGGTAAACTTTATCACCAAACCGGGATAGCGGTGGAAAGAGTTCAAGCTCCAGATGAATCGATTGATGGCCCTTTAAAACCAGCCCGGGTTCAGATATGACCGCTTTAGAGTTTGGCATAAAAAGTACCGGTTGTTCATGTTCTACATCCAGGATGGATACGGGATTTCCAATACTGCGGCCAACAGACCATCCCCTCAGATCAATCACCTTTTCACTCCGGTTGTACAATTCGATAAAGCGGTTATTTCCGTGACTGTCTGGTCGATACAGCACTTCATTGATGATGATATCTCCCGGGGCTGCCTCATCGACTAAAAAAAACGACTTCTGTGCAGATGAGGATTGCTGGCCATAAATGGTTTGGTAAGAATCTATGTGAAGAGAATGCAGTCCTGAGTCCAGGGTACGGTTAAAACGTATGGTACAAATTTGTGGATGGTCACAGTATAAATAGACAGGTGTTGTGCCATCATCCAGCCGGAATCGATCCGGGATGAGATCGGATGCCGCGGGCGGGACATTGAATGTGACTTGAATTTCTGTAAATGGTCTGTTCAGAAATTCAGGATCAACAGCAGAAGTAGCACGGAGTTCAAATACGCCAGGTTTGGGCAGATAATCTGACAACGTCACATTTCCAAAATAAAACTGATCGCTTCGGGTGGCAGTATAATGAGTTCGGAAGCCAAAATGGCCTTTCAGTGCAATCCCGGAGTCCTTCATGGCGACGGTTTCACTTTGGAGCAGTGGGAGACGGTCCATCCCGCTGGCCAGATACAAATGGAGTTCTTTGTCGGGTGATTGAACGACTCGAATGCGGTATCCGGTGTCCGCATCGATCTCCATATCACTTTTCAGCAGCTGTATCTCCCGTTCACCGTCCATGAAGTGGATCAGGCGGAAATATTTTGGTGTTCCATTCTCACCGGTCTGAAGTGCAAAACCATTTGCCTCATTGTCAAGATTCGGTCTGTCGGCATCGAGAAAAAAGTATGCCCGATTGTTGTTTGATGGCGCAAAAGCCTGCCGGAAATACCACTCCCATTGCACCGGTTTAAAACTTTCCCTGGTGGCGAGGTAGGTGGATTCGGACTCCGGGTCGGCATCAAGGCGCAGTTTACCACCCGATGCAGCTATTTCCACCCGAAAAGAAGTCAGATCACCTTGCCAATGTGCATCGTCGGGTGGTTGCGTAAAATCTGCGTGAAATATCGGAGGTCCGTTATCGATGGCAGATTCTGTGGCTGGGGCAATTCCGCCGACATGGGTAGTCAAAGCTGAATAAACCTGCAAAACAACTGCTGTTGCTGTTGTTATTGCCTTCATCATCACCAGCAGCAGTAAACCGTTATTAAACAGGAGGATACACTTAAACGGTGTTGTTAGGTATGAACAACAGTTTTGGCTTTTCTTATTCGGGAGGACTCCGCAGAGAGCTAAAAATGGGGTTACGAAGTGGTCACTTCGCAACCCCATAGGACTGTAGAAATACGCCTTCACGTCTTTTCCAATAAATAGTATGGTTGGTGTTGGTGTTAATCTGTTCGGTTATACAGATAATACCAGGAACAAATCCTTACAAAGAAAGCACAGAAATATGATATCAAGATGTTGACAAATTGATTAATAGGGTATGTCTAAAGTATAAATAGAATTTGACCAAAGCAACATAAAAAGCGCTTTTTTAGCAATATAATGTCATATTTGTTGAGCAGTGTATCGAATGATGTATGTGAAACTCATAAAACACCGGGGTTTGTGCTGAAAAGATGTTACAGTTTCACGTACTTTTTTTTGACCTCAGGCAACCAATCAAATCCAGGTATTTTTACGACTTCAGAAGCCTCTGCGAGCGCAGCAAACCTAAAGATTTCGGGAATCCTTACGATTTCAGGTACCCTTTTGCATGCAGCAGTTCTGCATTCAGTATGGAGCATCCGGCGGCACCGCGAATCGTGTTGTGGCCGAGTGCCGTGAAAGCGACATCCAATACATTTGACATTCGCAGGCGACCCATCCCGACCTGCATTCCGTTCTCTGCAAGGGACTGGTGTCTTGGTTGCGGGTAGCGGAAATCGTCATACAGTCGAAGCGGCTGCGCCGGGGATGATGGAAGATTCAGATCGGCGATCGGATTTTTCCAGCTGCGGACTACCTGTTTCAATTCGTCCAGATCTTTCGGTTTCTTTGCAAGTCGCGCGGTTACGGAAAGCAAGTGACCGTCAATGACTGGAACGCGGACTGCAGTTGCCTGTATGGGAAATGTTGCAAATTCGACTTTTCCGCCATTCAGTTGTCCTAAAAGTTTTAGCGGCTCCACTCCTATTTTATCTTCTTCGCCACTGATATAAGGAAGGATATTTCCGAGAATATCAAGACTGGGCACGCCGGGGTATCCGGCTCCGGAAACGGCTTGCATGGAGGTCACAATCACCTCTTCAACACCGTACGCATCATACAGGGGCTTAAGAGCCATTACCAGGGGAATACAGACGCAGTTGGGATTGGTAACAATAAACCCATCTCCTTCAGGATCAAATTGCTGGCACCCGATCAGTTCGGCATGGTCGGGATTCACCTCGGCGACCATTAACGGTACGGTCTCATGTTGCCGGTAATTGCGGGCATTTGAAATCACCGGGATTCCGGCTTCGGCATACGCCCGTTCGATCTCCGTGGCAACCCCGGAATCCATTCCTGAAAAGACAAAATCGACATCCATCTTCGACGGATCACAGGTCGATACAGTGATATTAGCGATATCTTCCGGCATTTCGGTCGACTCGACCCAGTTCGTAGCTTTACGGTACGTTTTTCCGGCACTGCGTTCCGAAGCTCCCAGAGCAGTGACTCTAAACCAGGGATGATTACGTAATAAATGAATGAATTTTTGTCCAACAGCACCTGTTGCACCAAGAACTCCAATGCGATATTCAGCCATAGCTATATATAAATTTAAGTTTCTACAGTCTTGTTAATATTGTCAGATCCACGACCTGTGCCGGCCGATATGTGAATTGAACGGAACCCGAACCGTTAAATACGGGATTATCGATCATGATCGACCAGTTAAGGGGCAAAAATACGAAGAAATATATTAAAAATAATGTCAAAACCGGAGAGTGTGTGAAGTGGCGGTGATTTGTCAGAGAGTATCGATCACATTCTGTGTGTATTCAAGATTTCTCTTCATATCTGACCGGATATCACCTGAGGGTGCAACAGTTTCCAGATTGACCCATCCGGAAAAACCGATTTCATCAATTGCTTTCAGTACCTCACGAATATCGATTTCACCTTCACCCAGATAGTGTGGATTGTCTTTCAGATGAAACTGACATATGTGTTCACTTCCGAGCCATCGGATCTCATTATAAATATCATATCCGTAATTAAAAGAATTTCCTACATCATAATAGACTTGCACTGCCGGCGAATCAGCCCGCTCGAGTATTCGCATATTATCTTCTGCTGAAAGCGTATTTTCGATTCCGAGTATGACCCCGTGATTTTCAGCTTCGGTTCCCAATTCACTCAAAAGATCGCCTACATAGTTCATCTCATCGCGTGTCTTTAGTTCACCATCCCAAAAAAAGGGGAGCAGGATCACTTCCGTATTCAAATTACGCGTAACTGGGATAGCCATTTCAACCCAGTGACGACCAAGCGGATCATTCGGATCCTTGAGCACATTTGTATGCAGGACCCACATGTGTGTTCCTGCAGCCCGAATGCCGTATTCTTGAAATGCTTCCAGATATTGCTGCTGGCGGTCTTCATAGGCCAGGAGCAGCATGCCGTCATCATCCGGCCCCCCGAATGTCACTTCCAGACCCTCGAACCCGATTTCCGAGGCCTTGGACACCGCTTCTACTTGTGCCGTTTTTCCCAATCCTCCAATATCCGTGTTCAAATCAATGACTCCGATATGTACTCCCTGAAGCGGAGTGTGGCTTCTACAACCGGGTAACAACGATAGGCCTGCGGTTGCCATGGCACCGGTAATTACAAATTCGCGCCGAGATATTTTTTTCATTTATCTCCTCATATACTTTGAAAGATGTTATTTTTATTTGATTAACTAATAATTATACAAAAATACCAATCAAACAACATCTTTTCGTATTCAGGTGAACCGTCACAACTGGTCAGAATGAATGAGTAACGAGATACAATCAATTACAGTGATAGGGGGAACGGGCATGCTGGGCAAGCCGGTGGTTCGTGAACTGGTGAATGCAGGGTTTGAAATCACTGCTATGGTACGAGATCCCGCCAAAGCCAAAGGGATATTGCCGGATCAGGTGTGTCTGGTAAAGGGAGATTTGCAAAATCGCAATGAAATTTCCACAGCACTCGAACATGCAGATGCTGTTTATCTGAACCTTTCCACACGCCCGGAAGTCAAAAAACATTCAGAATTTATTCCCGAGCGGGATGGACTCGAAAAAGCACTCGACGTGGTCGGTGAAATAAACACCTCACAAAACAGCATTCAGAGAGTTGCTGCAATCTCATCCATGGTACAGCGGTATCAGGGAATGAACGGCTTCCATTGGTGGGCGTTCGAAATCAAAAAGTGGGCTATCCAGACGCTGAAAAACGCATCCGTTCCAACAACTATCTTTTTTCCCTCCAGTTTTATGGAAACTTTGGATCAGGGTGGAGTAATGCAGGGAAATCGCCTCATGCTGGTCGGAACATCCCGTCACCCGATACACTTTATCGCCGGATCGGATTATGGGCGGATGGTGGCGCAGTCATTCAAAATTACCGGCGATGAAGATCGCGAATACAACATCCAGGGTTCCCAGTCACTTACCTTCGAAGATGCCGCAATGATCTATATGAAAAACTTCCGGCGCGGTCCGCTGAAAATTATTCATGTGCCAATGTGGCTGCTGAAAATTTCCGGACTCTTCAATAGCGAATTGCATTATCTCGCCAGGATCATGGAGGCGCTCAACCACTATCCGGAACCGTCGCCCGATGAAAAGGTGTGGCGGGAACTCGGCCGGCCAGAAGTTAACCTTGCGTCATACGCCGGCAATTTGTAACTGTCGCAGTTGGGTGTTTCGAACCATTTTTATCCCCATGAAAAATGCGGTATATTTCACGCTTGTCAGCTGAGTCGTATCGGATTCGTATGAATACGTATGAATACGGATCGTTTTCACAGTTTGCAGAAAAAATTGACAGTCATTCCTGGCATTTGGAAATCAATCCTGGTATTAAAAACTTGCCGTCAATTTCGCAGACAAATTTTCATGCAACATAGTAACCAGAATAATAGTAACCCAAATATTATACCTGACAAAACGCGAAATAAGCATTATGGCAGCAAAAAACAGACTGGATAAAATTGTCTCACTCTCCAAAGCACGCGGATTCATCTTTCAATCATCAGAAATTTACGGCGGACTCAGTGCTGTCTATGACTACGGCCCGCTCGGCGTTGAACTCAAACGCAAACTCAATCAGGCCTGGTGGTCGGCAATGACTCAAAAACACGACAATATTGTCGGACTCGATGCCGCCATTCTCATGCACCCCAAAGTATGGAAAGCCAGCGGCCATGTCGACAGCTTCAGCGATCCCATGATCGACGACAAACAATCTAAAATGCGCTACCGGGCTGATCTGCTCATAGAAGAGCAGATCGCTAAACTGCGGGAGAATGGGGATGCAGAGCGTGCCGATAATATACAGAAACTGCTGGATTCTTCCGGCACACGCAAGTCACTGAACGAGGACCTCTACGACATTATCATGGAGGAAAAGATCAAGGGGCCTGACTCCGGTGCATTTGAATGGACCAAGGTTCGTCAGTTTAATCTGATGTTTAAAACACAGTTCGGGGCGACTGCCACCGGGGAAGAGACTGAAGTGTATATCCGTCCCGAAACCGCCCAGGGGATCTTTGTCAATTTCACCAACGCACTGAATACCACGCGGCAGCAGGTGCCCTTCGGGATTGCACAGATCGGGAAGGCATTCCGCAACGAAGTGGTGGCGCGGCAGTTCGTCTTTCGGATGCGAGAATTCGAGCAGATGGAAATGCAATATTTCGTAAAGCCCGGAACCGATTCCGAGCAATATGAGAGATGGAAGGATGAGCGGTTGACCTGGCACAAAAGTATTGGGATCCGACCGTCAAAGCTTCGTTTTCATGATCATCCCGAAGACAAACTGGCGCATTACGCCAAAGAAGCGGTGGATGTGCAGTATGAGTTTCCGATCGGATGGCAGGAAGTGGAGGGGATTCACAATCGCACCGATTTCGATCTGGGTCGGCATCAGGAATTTTCCGGCAAAAAAATGGAGTATTTCGATCCGCACAGTCAGGAACGCTATATTCCTTATGTGGTGGAGACATCGGTTGGACTTGACCGCACTTTGCTGATGGTTCTGTGTGATGCGTATCGCGAAGAGGAGGTGCCGGGCGACAAGGAGGGAACGGTCGAAACGCGTGTTGTGATGAAAATGCATCCGAAACTGGCGCCGGTTACGGCCGGTATTTTCCCGCTGATCAAGAAGCCCGAGCTGCAGGATGTGGCGCGCAAAATCTATGACGACCTGGCGGAAGATTTCAAAGTTCAATACGATGAAAAAGGGTCGATCGGCAAACGGTATCGCCGTTTGGATGAGGCCGGAACCCCGTTCTGTATTACGGTAGATTTTGACAGTCTGGAAGATCAGACCGTGACTATTCGCGACCGGGATTCTATGGAGCAGGATCGGATTTCCATCACAAAACTGGGTGAGGTGATTCACAGCCGGATGAAAAACTGGTCGCCGGAAGAAGAAAAAAAATGAATGGAAGTTTCCGGGGCTGGTTTTGTTTACGCGCTTCATGCAGCATGTGACATTATTCATCCAAATTCATCTAAACATTTAAAAACATGAAAAAAGTGCATAATATCCTGCAATTATATATGTTAACAGGGTGAATCACTAATATGAATAAAACGAGTAATACTTTGGCTAAAATTAAAGAAGGCGACACTGTAAAGGTACACTACACAGGTAAAATCACAGACGGAACCGTTTTTGATACCTCCAAGGAACGCGAACCGCTTGAATTCACGATCGGCGAAGGAAAGCTGATCCCGGGATTCGAGAAAGCGGTTGTGGGCATGGATATCGGCGACAGCAACACTGTCACGATCCCGTCAGATGAAGCGTATGGTGAAAAACGTGACGATATGATAGTTGATGTCGAAAAAAGCCAGATACCGCCCGATATCAAGCCTGAGGTTGGACAACAGCTTCAGGTACAGCAAAAAGACGGTAATGCCATTCCGGTGGTTATAACGGATGTGACCGAAGAATCAATTCAGCTGGATGCCAACCATCCGCTGGCCGGTCAAGATCTGATTTTCGAGATCGAAGTGGTCGAGGTGGTCTGACAGGTTCGATCTGCTATTTTAAGAATATTTGTTTAATGTTGTAAACTGGAGAGCTCCCGTCTCACCACGGGAGCTACTTCGGTCCCAAGCAACTCAATCGCACGAAGTACCTTTTTCTGCGGAATACTGCCGATCGTCAATTGCAGAAGGAACCGTTGGTGGCCGAAGATCTCGTGCTGGTACAGAATTTTATCTATTACTTCCTGTGGACTTCCAGCTACATTCGCCCCGTGAATAGTGCACGATGCATCGAACTGATCACGTGACATCGGCGGCCAGCCACGCTCCCGCCCGATCCGGTCCATCGTCAGCTTGAATGCCGGAAACGCATCGTCCTTCGCCTGTTGTGAATCGTCCGCCAGAAATCCGTGGGAGTTGATGCTGAGCGCAGGAATCGGATGCCCCGCTTTTTGTGCTGCTTCCCGGTGAAGATGTGCGAAAGTAGCGAATTGTGCCGGTTGTCCACCGATGATGGCGATGGCCATAGGAAGCCCGAGCGCGCCGGTCCGCACAGCCGATTGCGGTGTGCCGCCAACCGCTACCCAGACAGGAAGTGTATCCTGCACCGGCCGCGGGTACACACCACGATCGTCAATGTCAGTACGATGTTTGCCCGACCAGGTGATGCGCACTGATTCGTTCAGTTGGAGCAAGAGCTTCAGTTTTTCAGCAAAGATCTCGTCATACTCCTGTAAATCGTATCCGAACAGAGGAAACGATTCGATAAACGATCCGCGTCCGGCCATTATCTCAGCACGGCCATTTGAAAGCAGATCCAGAGTGGCAAATTGTTGAAAAACCCGCACCGGATCTTCGGATCCGAGCACAGTCACCGCACTGCTCAACCGGATGTATTTGGTTCGCTCTGCAGCAGCAGCAAGAATCACAGCCGGCGCGGAAGAGACATACTCCGGACGATGATGCTCTCCAACTGCAAAAACATCCAATCCGACCTGATCAGACAACTCGGCCTCTTCCATCAGATTTCGCATACGTTGCTGCGGGGAAAGGGATTCGCCGTTTCCGGCCAATGGTGTGTTTTCGACAAAAGTGTAAATTCCTAATTCCATCGTTCTGATCACGTTAATCGTTCAAAATTGGAGTAATGTTTCGTTTAAGACACAAACACTTGCTCAATACTCAATCAACTGTCGCCATGTGCAAGAAGTTTCTCAGCGCACAATTTGTTCCCACCGCACAAAAAGTTAAACCGATGCAATGGGAAATGCCCTAAGCACGATAGCAAATGTTTGACGCACGATAGCAAATGCCCTAAGCACGATAGCAAATATCCGAAATACTAGCAGTTGTGCAGATGAGCAAGCAGTTGTCCCGGAGTTTGTTATTTTGTGAGTAAACAACGCGAAATGAAAATTCATTGCACATTGGCCCGTTTTTTACAATGACCGGATATGCAACGGCAATTCATGCTTCGAAAATGATATAATCTCCAAAACTTGCACCATCAAAATTGCACCATCTAAACTTGCACCATCAAATATTGTATCACCAAAACTTGCAAGGACAATGCTTACATTGACTCTCCAGCCACCATCTAAATGTACATCGGCGGTTTCGCTCAAGAGGATCGCGATAATCCCAACAGTCCTGATGTTGGCAGGATGTCTGGGTCCGGTCGCCGATTTGTACCCCGATGACATCGGCGAGCGTCCTGTTCCGGTATATGTCGTGCAGGTGGGATGGCATGCCGGGCTGGTTGTCGAAACCGAACATCTGAGCGACACCTTCCCGGTTCACGAGCAAATGCCCGAAGCGGCATACCTGAAAATCGGCTGGGGAGATGACAAATATTATCCCGATCCTGACCCGACATTTTGGGTGCTGCTTCGGGCAGTGTTCTGGCCCAGCCGGAGTGTACTCCATGTGGTAGGTATGGATGTGCCCGTTGCGAATTACTTCCCCGGGTCGGAGGTAATTACACTGCATCTGTCAGAGAAGGGAATGGAGCAGTTGACCGAATTCGTGGTACACTATTTCCGTCGGGATGATGACGACGGAAAACCGATTTACCACAGCTATGGCCGATACGGAAAGAGTGCATTTTTCAAGGCGAGGGGACGCTACTACATCCCCAAAACATCGAATGTCTGGACTGCCCGGGCACTGCGATCTGCCGGCGTACCTATCACGCCGATCTATGCGCCGACCGCGCGTAATGTGATGCGTCAGGCTGGACGTGCGGCTGAGAGGGATTGAATTTATGTAAAAATGGGTACATGATTTTTAAATGATTCAGGTCACAATTTGTGTTCTTCAATCGTGAAAGTATCACAAACCGAGAGCCGTATCCCCGAGCGAGTGGTCCATGCCAAGGGATGGGGTGCCTTCGGCATATTTACCGTCAACCATGACATTACTAAATATTCCCTCGATTCGAACTTTCCGAAGGTGGGTAAAAAAGACCGATTTGGTCGCCCTTTTCTCCACTGAGGCGGGGAGAACTGGGTGCTGCCGTTGCCGATATACACGCCAATAACGGTGCCGGGATGAAACCGATCCATTTTGCTGCGATCTTCGGAAACTTTAAGGTAATGCATATGCTGGAGCCTGCCGGGAAGAGGCCAACTGAAGCAAGATTTGACGGAAAGGCATCAAAAAGTGAAAAAAAGTGCTGCCTGCCGATGGCCCATTATGCCTGTGGTTGCCCATGCCATCGGTCGTATCCGTATGTTTTTTTAGCGAAGATTGCGTAATTATATAGAAAAACTTCTGTTATTTGTTATATTGCAATAAAACATAACGTTATGTTATTCCCGGAATCCCATATCGAAATACCTGAAACAAGGCTAACGGTCACTTTCACGGACGAGGGTCCGGCTGGAGCTGCACCGGTTATTCTGTTCATACACGGATTTCCATTCAGTAAATCCATGTGGGACATGCAGGTCAAGGTGCTTAAAGAGGAATATCGCGTGATTGCATATGACGTTCGTGGACATGGGAACTCCAAAATTGGGCCTGATGATTTCTCGATTGAACTATTTGCAGACGACCTGATCCGCTTCATGGATGTCCTGGAAATAGACAGTGCCACAATATGCGGGCTGTCCATGGGTGGATATATTGCATTACGCGCTATGGAGAAAGTTTCGAACCGTTTTGATGCGCTCGTTTTGTGTGATACACAATGCAAAGCCGATACTCCCGAAGGGGTGGAAAAACGGATGAAAGCCATTGACAGCATTCAAGAGAATGGGCGGGAACACTATGCCGAAGAGAGTGTGAAGAATCTTTTTGCTCCGGAATCATTCACTACAAGGAAGGAGGAAATTGCTGCAATCAGGGAGACGATCATCCATACCTCCACTGAGTCGCTTGTCCGGACGCTTCGTGCGTTGGCCGGACGAAAAGAAACCTGCAGCAAACTGGTGGAAATAAAAGTGCCGGTACTGATTATGGTGGGTGAGAAAGATAACATTACCCCTCCTGCCGCGGCGTGGTTGATGCATGAGGGCATCAAGGGCTCTACTCTGAAAATTTTGGATCACGCGGGACATATGAGCAACCTGGAGAATCCCGATGCATTTAATGAGCACCTGACAAAATTTGTTGCTTCGGTTTACAAGAAAGTCTGAAGCGAAAAACACCGGTCGGTATATCTAAGTGTCCGTTCATAGTCTCGATTTAACGAGTTTTGCTTTATCCAACAGAGGGATATGTCCAATGTACATTTTTTTTCAGATCCAGCCGCACAAAGTACTTCCAGGCATCAAGAAATGTAAGGCATTGTATCACAAATGGTTATAGATATTCAGATTCCGTATTATGTGCTGAAATATACCATTATCTTAATCTACCCAACTGCAGAGAAACTGCAAAAGAACGTTTTGTATTTAAATTTGCAAAAAATATGTCACATGGAGCCCCCATGGCATAATCATCCGCCTGTGTGTCAAGACTTTGCAATGGGTTTCTCGCTTACGCGTTTCACTGGGCATCTGTTTGAATTTTCTGATTTATAATGTCAGATGGAGCATCCATGTGTTTAATCATGTGCTTTAGTGTCGAAAATTTTCGCCATGGATGTTTCATCTTCAACCGCAGGATTGTAATATCCGATATACCGGCGAAAGCGTATGAATATGTTGTTTATGGCAAATCGGCCATTGAGTGGGTCATGGAGCGTTATCAGGTTACGGTCCACAAGGCCAGCGGTATCAAAAAAACGATGCGAACAATTGGGTGGATCAAGTCGGCAATCCGGGATTTATCCTGGATTAACTGCTGAGAGTGATCAATTTATTAAATATTGCTGGAGGCTATTCTATGATTTTGAAAATATATAAGTTAACAGATATAAAAACGCTTGTATATGCATTAGGTTTGACGGTGTTTTTTGTAACATTTGGATGTGATTTGTCGATAGATCAAGAGGAATCGAACTCTGTCAATGAAACCACCTGGTGGATTCATGGAGACACGCATGTTGGACATGAAACCTATAAAAATCAGCTGTCCAATGCTGTTACGGATGTTAATTCTTTGGGTATTTCCAATTTTGCGGTTACACTGGGAGATTGTATTGATGGTTCATGCACACTGGCATGAATGGTTTCTTGATGAAGATTTCGGTGGACACGGTTTTCCCCAGTTATTTATTAATAATGTGCTATATGATAATGAATCGGCATTTATGACCATAAAGGATGGGGAGGATGCAACAATTATAACTTTCCGGTAACAAGAAATCATGAAAATCAAGAATGGATAAAGGTTTTTGATCGAGAGACATATGTAATTGAACTTGAAAAGTAATGATGTAAGTCCATTTGGTTGTAATCACTCATATTTAGTGAATTGTCACGGGTCAAATGAAGACCTGCAACAGATGCCGGCCAATAATCATCTGTTCGGATGTGGGGAGGGTATCCTGCTTTGTCCCATTCCGCTCCAGTGGTTTCCGGCAGGTTTAAGACTCCTGATGGAAGCCGGCATCTTGTTCTATCGCTCAATCAGATAAATGATTTCAGTGTTATTACTAAAGTATATTGAAGAGTCTGTTTCGGTAGCATTAATCTTACATTTATTTGCGAACCTGACATAAAAAAATGATTAAAAAACAGTGGTACGAAACGTTATTCGAAAATTATGCGCAAAAATATGATAATGAGGTTTTTGTGCAGGGGACTATTGGCGAATGTGATTTTATCGAAAGCGAGCTGCAATTCGACAAAACATTAAAGGTGCTGGATGTTGGTTGCGGGACAGGCCGGCATTCCATTGAATTGACGAAACGGGGCTATGCCGTTACCGGTATTGATTTATCAGAATCGCAGCTTGAAAGAGCCCGGGAAAAGGCGCGGGACAATGACCTTGAGATTGATTTTCTCAATCTTGATGCCAGAAACCTGCCGTTCAACAAAGAGTTTGATGTGGCCATAATGCTTTGTGAGGGCGGGTTTCCGTTGATGGAGACCGACGAAATGAATTTTGAAATTTTAAAGAATGTGGCCGAATCATTAAAAAACCATGCCAAATTTATGTTTACGACGTTGAATGGATTGTTCCCTTTGTATCATTCGGTGAATGAATTTCATGAATCGGCGGAGGCGAGAGAGTGTACCACCACATACAAAAGCTACTCATTTGATCTGATGACTTTCCGGGATTACAACAAAACCAGGATAGAGGATGATGATGGCAACATAAGAGAGCTTGAATGCAATGAAAGATATTATGTCCCCAGTGAAATAACCTGGCTTTTAAAATCGCTCGGATTCAGGAAAATTGAAATCTTCGGCGCAAAACTAGGCACTTTTTCAAGATCGGATAAATTGACAACGGAAGATTACGAGATGCTGGTTGTGGCTGAGAAATAAACTCAAGTATCCGGATAAATCCACACTTTTTGAGAACTATATAAAAAAACAGAAGTGTATGAAGTTCTTGAAAACCGTATGGGCTGTTCGACCATGATAGTCAAGAAAGTGATTGAATGATTTAACAAATCGGTAAAAAGTATCTTGACAGGGATGTGATTTTGCCGTATGTTGAATTAACCATTCAGTCAAACTATCTGATATAATCAAACGGTTGCAATGCTAAAAAAAGAAATTCAAACAGAGCAAAAAATTCTGGAGGCGGCTCGTAAGGTGTTTCAACGATCAGGAATCGGTGGTGCACGCATGCAGGAGATCGCTGATGAAGCCGAAATCAACAAGGCATCGCTGCATTACTACTACCGAAGCAAGGAGAAGTTGTTTCAAACGGTATTCCAGGAGGATTTTCATCAATTTATGATCCCTCAATTCAAAATAATGAGGGATCCATCACTGTCGCTCGAAGAGCGGATCAGAACCTTCATAACTTCCTATTCCGAAACAATGGTTGAGAATCTCCATCTTCCGCTCTTTATTCTACACGAGATATCCAGAAATCCGGATCGCCTGGTGTATTTGGTAAAAGGAAAAATGGGGATGATTGCAGATGAGGATAATGTCTCTGAAATACAGATACCGACCGCATTTGCCCGGCAAATCCGGGAAGGTATAAATCGCGGGGACTATCATGAAGTTGATCCGGAACAGTACATCATAAGCCTGATTAGCATGTGTGTCTTTCCGTTTGCAGGTCGTCCGATGGTCAAATTCTTCTTCAATAAAGATGACGAACAGTACCGGGAATTTATGCAAAAGCGTCAGGATGAAATTATCGATTACGCTTTCCGGATTCTGCTAAAGGGTTACCAGCCTGGTAAATCTGTTGCATCGAAGGGGAAAGGGTGAAGTACCTGACCAATATTGAAATGATCAATAAAACCAAATGATGATGAAAGTATTACCTGTTGTACTTCTCTTGTCTCTCCCGGTTATGCTTTTGGAACCGGGCACAGCTGCGGGGTCGAAGTCGGATTCACCCACAGGATCGCCGTCGGGGTTACCTGTGGCATCGTCTTCCGGGTCAGCTCAGAATTCGATTTTGAAAAATCCGCTGAATTCAAACATTTCGATGGACCGGCAAGATTCCAAATTTGTGATTCCGGATACGCTGACTCTCGAACTGGCATATGAACTGGCACTGGAGCGGTTTCCTTTGGTGAATCAGGTGTCCCTTCAGAAGGAAATTCGGGATTTGCGAATAAAAAATGTGAATACTGCCTTGCTTCCGGATATCACTTTGTCCGGGATGGTGCAGTACCAGTCGGATGTCACCGAAATTGATATCAGCCTGCCAGGGGATAATGGATTCGATCCTCCCACGCAGCCGCATGACCGGTATCAGATCGCACTGGACCTGGAGCAGCCACTCTACGACGGTGGCCGCACCCGCGCTCGCAGAGAATTGGAAAATCGAAGATCAGATCGTTCCTTGCAGGAAATTCAGGTGGATCAACATGAGCTGAAAGACCGTATTAACGACGCATGGTTCGCCATCCTTGCACTGCGTGCGCAACGCAGAACGCTGAAAATTACCGGAAAGGACCTGGAGGAGCAGCTGGTCACTTTGCGGTCTCAAATCGAGCACGGAATGGTACCGGAATCGGCTGCAGATATTATACGTGCAGAACAACTCCGCATCACCCAGCAAAAACGATCACTCATCGCACGTGAACGAGCAGCGTTCGGGGTGTTGTCACAGCTTCTGGATACTGAAATTCCCGAAAACATTACTCTGCAACTGCCAGAAGTGCCTGACCGGCTACCCGGTCCCGATTTCACTGCCCGTCCTGAAATTTCGCTTTTTGAGGCATATAGAAGGGAGCTTTCGCAGCAGGAAGAGATGGTCACTGCGTCCTATCGTCCTCGCGTTTCGGCCTTCGGACAGGCGGCATACGGCCGGCCTGGACTCAATATGTTCGAATATGACTTCCAGCCCTGGTATATGGTCGGCATTCGTGCAAGCTGGTCGCTCTGGAACTGGCGGTCCGACGACCGTGAGCGTCAGGAAATCCAACTCCGACACCGACTGGTTGATAGCCGGCAGGAAATCTTCGATCGTACCATGAGAATGGCAGTTCAAACCGATCTCGAGAAAATCGCTGAAATGCGTGAGGCGATTCGAACCGACGAGGAGATCATCGATTTGCACTCGCGTATTGTCAACGATGCGGCGAGCCGGTTCGAGAATGGAACCATTACCGCAACTGAATATATCAGTGAGCTCAACAATCGTCAGCGGGCGATCATTAACCGGGAATTGCACCAAATACAACTCGCGACATCATGGCAAAATTATCTCACAACTTTAGGGAACTGAACAGTTTTAATAAATCGGGGTATTACGTTATGTCAAAAATAGCTATCACCATTTTACTCAGCATACTGCTGTCCGGAAGCATCCTGCTGGGCGGGTGCGGAACAGATGACACTCTTTCCGATGCGTACGGGAATTTTGAGGCCACTGAAGTGATGGTCTCGGCGGAAACCGGCGGACGCCTCGTCAGTTTTTCAGTAGAGGAGGGTGCGAAAATGGCAAGCGGATATGTAGCGGGATGGGTGGATACCCTTTCCCTGAATATTCAAAAGCGTCAGCTGGAAGCGCAAAAGGCGGCGATACTTTCGCGTTTGCTGGATACGAGGGCGCAGGCGGATGTCTACCGTGAACAGAAGGCGGTAGCGAAGGTGGAACTCGATCGGATCCGACGCATGTTTGACGATGGTTCGGCCACGCGCCGCCAGTTGGATGAGGTTGAAGGCAATATTCGGGTATTCAATCGGCAGATCGCCGCGGCTGAAACACAAGAAAACAGCATTCGAAGTGAAGCACGTGTGATCGACGCGCATATGGAAGAGCTTCAGGACCGGATCAAGCGGTCTGCCATTCGCAATCCCAAATCTGGCACTGTGCTGGCCAAATATGCAGAACCCGGCGAGATGGTATCACCCGGAAAGCCGCTCTTCAAACTGGCCGATTTGGAAACGATGCACCTAAGGGCGTATTTAAGCGGTTCGCAATTGCCGCAAGTGCAGCTGGGGCAGACAGTGGAGGTACTGTTTGACGGGCCTGACGGCACAATTGAGCGCATCAACGGGGAGATTTCCTGGATCGCCTCACGCGGTGAATTCACACCACGCACAATCCAGACCCGTGAAGAACGTGTCAATACGGTTTATGCAATGAAAGTGCGGGTCCGAAACGATGGACGACTGAAAATAGGCATGCCCGGTGAAGTAATATTTTGATACATACCATGACCGTAACCGTCAAAAATCTTACAAAAAACTACGGCGAAATCAAGGCGCTGAAAGGTGTCTCGTTTGACGTTGCAAGCGGTGAATTATTCGGTCTGATTGGTCCGGACGGCGCAGGGAAAACGACGCTTTTTCGCATTTTGACATCTCTGTTATTGCAGGACGATGGCGAGGCGAAGGTGCACGGGTTCGATGTCGTTGCCGATTACAGAGAGATCCGCAAGATCATCGGCTACATGCCTGGACGTTTTTCGCTGTATCAGGATCTCACAGTAGAGGAAAATCTCAATTTTTTTGCCACGATTTTCAACACAACGGTGGAGGAAAACTACCAATTGATCCGCGACATTTACCACCAGATTGCACCGTTCAAAACGCGTCGTGCCGGTGATCTCAGCGGTGGTATGAAACAAAAACTGGCGCTCAGCTGCGCACTCATCCACAAACCTGAAATTCTGATTCTCGACGAACCGACCACTGGCGTCGATGCGGTTTCGCGCCGCGAGTTCTGGGATATGCTGGCCCGGCTGCGGGCATCCGGGCTCACTATCCTGGTGTCTACACCCTACATGGATGAGGCGTCGCGCTGCGACCGGGTGGCGCTTATGGACCGGGGTAAGATCCTGAGCATCAACACCCCAGCCGGCATTTCGGATGAGTTTAGCCGACCGCTTTACGCGGTCAAAGCCGATCGCCGATACCAGCTGTTAAAAACGCTGAGGTCGTATCCGTACACACGATCGGTCTTCACTTTCGGTGAATTGGCCCACTATACCGACAGCCGGGATGATTTTGATCCTGAGATGCTGCGATCACACCTGGAGCAGGAAGGATTGCGGGATGTTCGGGTCGAGCTGATTAATCCAGGTGTTGAAGATACTCTGATTTCGCTTATGACTACGGAAAGTGAATCGATCGTGGATGGGAATAAGTTCGGGAAAAGTGGAGAATAACCATGCATAACGACAATATCATTGAAGTGAGCGGGTTGACCCGGAAGTTCGGCAATTTCACCGCGGTCGACCATATCACATTCGAGGTGAAACGTGGCGAAATATTCGGTTTTCTCGGGGCAAACGGTGCCGGCAAAACCACGGCTATCCGGATGCTCACCGGCCTGCTGATCCCGTCGACCGGACAAGCCACTGTTGCCGGATTTGACGTCTTCACCCAAACCGAATCGATCAAAAAGAATATCGGGTACATGAGTCAGAAGTTTTCGCTTTACAGTGACCTCACAGTTGTCGAGAACATCCGGTTTTACGGGGGGATTTACGGACTTCGAAGCCGGGACATTCGCCGCAAAACCGACGAATTACTAGAGCGGCTCGGCCTGGCTGATGTTCGCAACCGGTTGATCGATGATCTCCCGCTGGGGTGGAAGCAGAAACTGGCTTTTTCAACTGCTGTGATCCACGAACCGGCCATTGTCTTTATGGACGAGCCAACCGGAGGCGTCGACCCCATCACGCGCCGGCAATTCTGGGATCTTATTTACGAGGCTTCCGATCGCGGCACCACGATATTTGTGACCACACATTATATGGATGAAGCCGAGTATTGCGACCGTGTTACCATCATGGTTGACGGACGCATTGACGCGCTTGACACTCCGGGCGGACTCAAAAAAAAGTATGGTGCCGAAGATATTGACGAAGTGTTTGTAAAACTGGCCAGGGGAGGTGTGGCATGAAGGCATTCCTGGGATTCATCAAAAAAGAATTTTTGCACATTTTCCGTGACCGCCGCACATTGCTGATTCTTTTCGGGATGCCGCTGGTGCAATTGCTGTTGTTCGGTTACGCGGTTCGCAATGAACTTAATAAAGCCGACATCGCCATTCTTGATCACTCCCGAGACGAAATCACCCGTGAGATTACAGATAAACTGTTATCATCCGGCTACTTTCAACTCACGGCATGGCTCAAAAGTGAATCGGAAATCGAAGTAGTATTTCAGCGTGGAATAGCTCGAAACGTGATTGTTTTTGAAAGCGAATTCGGTCGCAAGCTGATCCGTGACGGATCGGCGAATATCAATATCGTCACCGATGCCTCCGATCCCAATATGGCCCAGATGCTTGAGGGGTACACCGTCAACATCATCCGCGATTATCAGCAGGAGTGGCAGGAACGAAACAGGCAGGTTCAACAGTCCGCCGGGGGCTCAGCCGGAGGTGGAGCGAGCATTTCGGGTATCGTACCGGAAGTGCGGATGCTCTTCAATCCCGAACTGCGCAGCGCGAACCTTTTTGTGCCTGGGCTCATCGCATTTATCCTGATGCTCGTTTCGGCGTTTCTCACTTCCATCACCATCGCCCGCGAAAAAGAGCAGGGGACCATGGAAGTGTTGCTGGCATCCCCCCTGAATCCCATACAGATCATCATCGGTAAAGTGTTGCCTTATCTGGCACTGTCTGTCATTAATGTATTCACCATCCTGATTGTAGCACTTGTTGTTTTCGATGTGCCGTTCCGCGGTAGTGTACTACTTTTTTCGATGCTGTCACTGCTGTTTATTATGGCAGCTCTTGCTTTGGGATTGCGTATTTCGAGCGTGGTTAAAGATCAACAGACTGCCATGATGATATCCCTGGCAGGTCTTCTGCTGCCCACCATCCTGCTTTCTGGATTCATTTTCCCGATTTCCAATATGCCGGCGGTGTTGCAGTATATAAGCCATATTGTTCCAGCCAAATGGTTTCTGATCATCATCCGCGGGATCATGCTCAAAGGGGTGGGGTTGGAATTTCTTTGGCAAGAGACACTTATCCTGTTCGGAATGGTGGTAATTCTGATGGCGACAAGTATTAAGTCCTTTAAAATTCGCCTGGAGTGATCTGCTTGAAGCGATGCGGAATATTCGAAAAACGGCACCAAAAAAATGTCAATTGATGGGAGATACCCAATGCGAACGATCCGATTTATCATACAAAAAGAGTTTTTGCAGATTTTTCGCAACCGGCTGATGCTGGCCTTTATACTGTTGGCTCCGGTTATCCAGCTGGTTATACTGGCCTATGCTGCAACATTTGAAATCCGCAATATCGACCTGTTTGTAGTGGACCAGGACAAAAGTCCGGAATCGCGGGCACTTATAGACCGGTTTTCCGCTTCTGAAAATTTTCGCATCATTGGGTATTCCGATGTAGAGTCAGCCGGCGATCATGCACTGTTGAGCAACGACGCGGTGATGATTTTAAATTTGCCGCCGCATACCGGACGGAACCTGGTCCGGGACGGACGAGCGCCGGTATCGCTTCGGTTAGACGCTGTGGACGGTTTTTCGGCAAATATTGCAAGTCAGTACTTCTTGCAGATTATACAAAGCCACAATGAGGAACTTGGTTCGATGCAGTGGAAAGCGGATTCACCTGCACATATCGGCATCACCGTATCTCGCTGGTATAATCCTGAGCTCAACTATCAGAGCTATATGGTACCGGGGATTCTGGTGCTGCTCATTACGGTCATCGGTGGATTTCTCTCCGGGATGAATGTGGTTCGTGAGAAAGAGATCGGGACGATCGAGCAACTCAACGTCACGCCGATTTCCAAAACGCAGTTCATCATCGGGAAGCTTACACCTTTTATGATCCTCGCACTGGTGATGTTCAGTTTCGGATTGCTGCTGGCAAGATTCTGGTTTGAAGTGCCGTTTGAAGGCAGTCTTGGTTTGATTTATCTGATTGCCGCGACCTATCTGCTGGTGGTGCTCGGACTCGGCCTGCTGGTATCAACCATTACCCATACCCAGCAGCAGGCTATTTTTATCACCTGGTTTGTATTTGTGATTTTTATCCTGCTTAGCGGGTTATTCACACCGATCGACAGTATGCCTGACTGGGCACAATACCTGACCTGGGCCAACCCGATTGCCTGGTTTATAGATATCATTCGACGAGTAATGCTCACCGGTGCGGACCTGCGGGATATCTGGGTATCGTATTTCGTCTTAATGACTTACGGAATATTACTCATTGGTGCTGCTATTGCCAGATATCGAAAATCAGCCGCGTAAAGTTAAACGTAGTCGAGTTTATATCAAATGTCCCGATAATCGTAAAAAACACATAACTGTATGTCTAATGGATGAATGTCCAATGGTGTACGTCCAATGGATTTGTGTCCAATAGATACCATTAAAGATTCATTACAGGAGCACCAATCACGTCTATCAGATAATTCTTGTCGTGCCGCCTCCATTCGTAAGCTCAACATCCATGTTCCGTTTGTTGGACTTCCAGGCACCTTGGGTAAAATCCGGTACTTGAACGGAATTGGACCTGTTGGCTACAGACCATTCACTTAATGGGGTTACAGAGCTCGATGTGGCTGCATCGTATACATTCGCTTCCACTGGCAATCCATTGCGCAGGCAATCAATTAGTCGCCAATCCATGGCGTTTACTCTTGCGTAAGAGCGGTTTTGACGTCTCGAACTTGCCTGACTTATCATTTCATTAAACCTTTTTGTGATCTCAGGTCTGTATTTTTCCATCAGGGAATCCTTCTCCTCCTCAGAAAGCCAATCGTCATAGTAGCTGAATCCGATTCGGTCAGGACGTGCCTTATAGGTACCTTTCGTTCCGTTTATCATATGAAAACGGATGCCCGGGCGTGGAGTGGTCACATCATGCTGGACCACAATAGTGCGGCCTTTGTTGGTACGTATGGTAGTTGTATTCATATTGCCACGGTAATTTCTGCCGACATAGGGTTGCCAAAAGTCATCTTCAGCGGCAAGTTCTTTTGCCTTTTCTCCCATCATGAAATCATTGGTTGACATGGATACCATGTAATCCATCTTATCACCGCAGTTGATATCCATTATCTGGCACATTGGAACCAAAGCATGTTGCGGATACAAGTTTCCATTCCTGTCTATGTTCTCATTCAGGCGCCACATGTTATGATACGTATCCTTGGTAAAATTATGGGTATTCATCAGATCATGGATATAGCCACCTTCACCGTGTAATATTTCTCCTAAAATGCCATTTCTGACCATGTTCAAAATTACTGCTGCGGTTCCGGAGTGACAGGAACTGGACATCTGCATACAATGCATGCGTGTCTGCTCTGAGGTTTCCACCAACTGCCAGCATTCTTCTATGGTATTGGCTGCAGGAAGCTCCACATACACATGTTTTTCATTTTCCATTGAAAATACAGACTGTGGAACATGTATATGCCAGGGTGTCGCAATCGCTATCAAGTCTATATCATTGCGTTCACACATCTTCTTCCATTCATTTTCGCCCCCGGAATAGCCGTCCGGACTTTGATTGAAATCTTTAAGGGACTCTTGTGCTGCACTGACCCGATCCGGTTCCAGATCACACACTCCTTTAATTTCAACACCCTCCAAACTGGCGAGCCGCACCACCGTTCCTGAGCCACGATTGCCCAGTCCGATTACTCCAACCCGAACCGTATCCAGTTTAGGAGCGGCATATTCATGCATGTTAAAATTTTGGCGATGTGGCTGTGGAAAGGTTTTTTTGTTACTATCCGAACGCCATGAAAACAGACCTGTGCCACCAGCCAAACCTGCCAGCCCGGTTAGTTTCAAGAAATCTCTACGACTATTTTTCATTTTTTTGGCAATTTGTGTGAGATGTGAGAATTAAAAGTTATAAGTAATATAACATATCGCAATATAACATATCAAAGTTACCATTTATCGCCCCATCAATGCCTCTTTAACGCCCCATTAAGGCCTCTTTATCGCCCCATTAAAAATAGGGCAAAGTTTTTCCTTTTCGGGAGATTCTTGGGAAGTATGTGGTTGAAAAATCATTTCAAAATCTGTTTCACAATTGTTCCCGGCAGTGAAGAGGGCTTGTCGAAAGGGTGTAGGTGCTATTTGGTACCCGTGAGGTTTTGATCCACCCAATATAATAACATTGAGAATCGATCATTATTCACGGTTCCAGGGCCGCCATCGGCCGAGATACTCATCGAATTCCGGTCGGTCAAACTGATCCTGCCAGCTCAGGCGAAATTTCGGGTTGTATTCCCCATTCTTTTCCCGATCGGCTAATACCTTTTCTGCTTCTTCTGTGAGTGTGGGCTCTTCGTCGAGCACCGATAGCAAATAAGGAATGCTGTTGATTTGTGTAAGAGTACGAACCATCCCGGGAAGGAATGCGGTATCACCGCTCCAGTGTCGGCGGTCCTTACTTACTATCTGGTAGAGATCACGTCCGTGGTCAAAATTTACCCACTCCTGGAGGGTTTTCCTCAGCGGTTCCGGGTTATGTGAATGGCGCAGAGCGAATGCCAGTGCCTTGAGTCTGACTGGGAGGCTTCCAGGATCACCATCGCCGATAGCAGTACCCAAACCAACCAGACTTTCCCGGACTTGTGGATCTTCCGTGAGGTAATAATATTCCAACAGCGCGTACATGGCACCAAAGCTGTGAAACATAAAGTTGTCAGAATTGACCCCGATCGGTTCTCCCCGGCGTTCGGGGCCGGGGAAAGTTAGCACCTGCCGGGTGGCAATCCCTTCCGGCAGGCTAAGGGCACGGGCATATCGGCGAACCTTTTCCCCAAGCTCCGGATCTCCGGTGATTTCCCACAGGAAAAGCATCCCGTAAAGACGGGAAGTGTGGGCATTATTGCCGCTTCCGGTGGATCCCTGCATATAGACATCGTTGACCAGCCTTTCGAGTAACTCCCGCGTACGGTGTTCTCCGGTCAGAAAATAGTGGAAACGCACTTCTGTCTGAATGGTCTGTCGATCGTGATGATGACCGTCGCTCCAGTGTTGGACACCATGGCGGGTTCCGGAACCGAACCACTGGCCGTCGTGGCGTATGACCACGTCACGGGTATGCCGGGCGAGGGCTTCGGCTGCAAAGAAAATGTCGCGGCGGCCGGTCCGAAAATATTCGTTCTGCAGGTGCAGATTGGGGAGGCCCTCGGTGTTGGTCCAGCCCCAGCGGCCGTTGTCGAATGCCCAGTCATGTTGTGGAATATAGTCGAGAATTAAATCATCCGAATCCAGTTCTCCGCCGCCGGGCCGGTCTTCGGGTTCCATACGCAAGTACTTGAGCAAGTAATCCGGGGGGAGGTTCCATCCGTAACCCGCTCGAAAGCGGTGCTGAACATCCCCGTAGTCCCACATTCCGTACCATCCCCACTTCTCCTGGTGGTAGAGGAAAAAGTCGGTCACATTGGTCAGATTATCGGCAACCAGGGGAAAATTCTTATAGTCGGGTGTGGGATAGGTGATTTCCGTTTCCCGGTACCAGTCGGCGCCGGCGTAGATCAGCGGCGGGCTCTGGAAGTCGGCGTTGAGGGCGGCCAGTTGCTCACCGTCTCCCCCCGGTCCGTCAAAGAAATACCAAAGCATTTCGTGGCTGCGTGAAGTACCGAGGAAGGGGTCATTCTTGTAGTAGTGTCCGGATACCCAATCGTTGCCACCAGAGACGGTTTCTCCCTGGGAACGGTGGGGGTAGTTGGAGTAGCGGCGCACGTCCATAACCGGGGTACTTTCAGGCCAGAAGTAGGCTGTCAGGCCGTTGTTTCCGTCGTTGCGAGAGAGTATCTCCTTGGGAAATTCCTGCCACATATGGCGCATTGCGACCAGTGTGCCTCCGCTTTGGCTGGAACGCGCCAACCAACCGGGAGAGCGTTCTTCTTCTTGCAGAATTCGCGGGGAACCATCCTCTTGTTGCCAGATCTGCGTGGAAAACTGGCTGTTGCCCCGCAGGCCGGTAAGCGGAGCGCCTGTGATCGCGTGGACTCCTTCTTCGTCATGTCCGCCCGTCATGACCTGTTCGGCCGGCCCACCGGCAAGGGGCAGGTGCAGACCCATCCGGTGCAGATACGTATCACGGGGATCGGATTGCAGAAAAACCGCGGAGTGTAGTACGCGAATGAGGGGTCGACCAGTCTGAAACTCCAGCCAGAGTGTGACTAGCGTTGGTTCCTTGCTTTGTGCGTAGCCGTGCAGGCGAACTATAGCCCGCATCGGACCGGACTCTTGTACCTCGATCTCTTCGATATCAAGGACACCCGGATCGAGACGCCCGACTGCGTGGCGGTCGTTAACCAGATAGGTCTCCTCCGTGCGGAGAAAATCGACGAATCCCTGGGGCAGATCCCCTCCGGTAGTCAGAAGTTCGCGTCCGTTCAAACGGATAGAACGCAGGAAGTCTGTTCCTGTGCCGAGCCTGACCTGAAAGGGACCGTTATCGATCTGAATACCGTTTTGATCTTCCGAAGTCTGAAGGATATGGGCGGGAGCTGCAGGGGTTGTGTTCCCCCCGTAGTGGAGAACAAAATTTTTGTTGTCGCCCTCGCGCAGGGTTACATCAAAGGGTACTTGTCCGGTGGAGCGGGGAGCACGGGACACCACTTGTGCCTCTATCTCAGAAAGAGGGAAGGTCAGATGCAGCCACTTGATGGAGCCGTCAGGCCACCAGGCCAAAGGGGATGCCTGAAGAGGATGCGATCGATCCTGGTTGAGCACAGCGACAGCTTCGGGATAACGAAGTTCGCCACGCGGAATGGGGATGCCGCCTGACACCAGAGGAGCGATGTCCCCATTTGTGGCCGGTGCTGACCACAGATCGGGAATATCGGCTTCCATTCTGCGAGCTTTCGGATCACTCGGGAGGTGATTTTTACCCCAGAGGTCGGCGAGTTTGCGATCGGGCTGAGCGTTGGGCATTTCACCCAGGTAGAAAATCCAGTCAATCCGGTGGGCGGAGCCAAAAACTGTGTTCGCCTGATCGTCGTCCACCGACAGAGCCGGCCTGGTCGAGGGGTATATCTGGGCTCGGGCAGTTCCCCCGTTGGAGGCATCCACCCGAAGCGATTTCGGCGCCCGTTCCGCCATTTGTGGAATGGCGATCAGTGCCCCGCCCTGCTGGTCGTAGAGACTGGTCCAGCCTGCCGCCTGCCGTCCGCGAAGCAGGATCAGGGAAGCGTTATTGTCGGATTCCGCCCGCCATATCCGGAAGTGCCCGGGCGTCTTTTGGTCGACAGAAAAATGCGTCCAGTAATTGGGCTCGGGATGGCGCATCCGGTTAGGCTCCATCATGAGTTCCCTTCCCATTCCTACGTGAAACTGATAGAAATAGCGAGTATCGTAAGTGATCCCGTCGTCCCCGCCCTGGGCGATGCGCTTGCGGTGGTTCAGGGCCAGCGGCAGATCGAGGGAAAGTTCTCGCAAATAACGGTGTTGAAAGTGACCCTCTCGTTCAAAATCCAGATCTACTCCCAGATGTTGACTGCCTGCCTTCGCGTGTAGAACGACTGAGAAGGGGAATGAGTCACCACCCTCGAAGGAGAGCGTCCCTTGGAGAAAAAGGGAGAAGGTTTCACCGTTGATTTCGTGGCGAATAGAATGCACCTCATAGCTCGCATCAAGCAGCTTTCCGGAGGCGTGATCGGAGAATTCATCGTAATCTTCGCTCTCCAAAAGCCGGGCACTCAGAAGGGGGTTCGCGTTATCGCGTACCAGCCATTTTTCCCCCATACGCAGGTCACGAAGAGTGGCGTTTTCACCCCGGTCAAAACGAAATTGCAGTTTTCCGGTGTCCACATTGAGAAATAGTCCGTCTTCACTTACCTCCAGATATTTATCGGAGGAGCGTACCACTTCAAGGCCTGAATCTGTGATTTGGTCGGAAAATTCCCCGGTGAATTCACCCCGCAATTCCTTTTGACCGGAATGTTGGATGTAGGACTCCTGCGGACTACAACCCGTCCAGACAATGAACTGAACCAGGAGAATAACCAAAGGCATGAGGATACCCAAAGGAACGGCCGTTTTTGTGTTACCGGGCATTTTCAAAAAGTCTGGAATTTTTGAAAAGTCTGACGAAGTTTCGCTTTTTTTATGGAGATAGCCGATGAGAATTATATTCATGTGGAACAGTGATTATATTGTATTAATAACAGTATGAAACGAGATGGTTCCGGCGTTTATGATGCTTGTCAAGCTAAGACTCAACCGGATTGTAAATATTGAGAATTGAGCCTTGTCACTGGCTGGTTTTTTGCTAAAATATAGGCTTTAAATTAAGTTCTTACGCAGTATGTTTCAACAAATGTTATATACACGCAAAATTTCGCAATCGGTAGTTCCATGTCGTTGCAAAGTAGTCAAATAGTGTTTATGTTTTCAAGTGCAACAATGAGATAATGGGAGCATAACGAAAGCTTTTGTAACTTCTTACCTTTTGAAATAGCGTAAAATGAATAAAATGAAGAATAACAGTTTTCAACTTATCCGTATTCTGATTGTTGTTTTCACTTTAACAGGTGCACTGGGCATGTTGCATACTAAGGATGCCAGTGCACAATGGCAGCGCCACATGGATGCCGAAGTCCTTAACACTTCCGACAAGACGGTAGAGTGGACGAAGAACCAGGATGAGGAAACCGGTTATGAGGTCTGGCAGATGACATCCAGTGATGCAGGAACCTGGCACGGCCATTTTAACACACAGAGTTTTTCATCCGATGATCAGTATCTGGTATTCAGTTCCGAACGTATGGGAAGCTGGCAGTTGTACCGAGTCGATCTCAACAATGGTGAGATCATGCAACTTACAAATGTAGAATCACTGAGTAATTCCACTTTCACAGTTCATCCGAATGGTGAAGAGGTTTATTTCGGCTTTGACGGAAAACTGGGCCGGGCAAATATCTATACAGGAGAGGTTTACACTAAAGAATTTGATGATCCGGTGGCATTCAGGAGACTTATTTCCGATGACGGCCGCTACACCGTAGTGACCAGTTCAGGTGACGGAGAATCCACCATTTTTCTGATTTCCCTGCCTGATGCCGAAGTTGAAGCCAAACTTCACTGGACAGGAGGTACGACGCTGAATCCCGGTGTGGAATGGACCGGAGGCATATCCCATACAATGCTCAACCCGGGTTATCCATGGCTGGTAACATTTCTTCCGACATCAACTCACAGGGAAGTAACCCCGTATTATGATCACCAAAGAGACATGACACTTCCGATGAAATTGCGGGCACGCGTCTGGATCTGGGATGCACGGACAGGGGAAGTTCGGCCATTTGTGAGCATGCCGTATCACTACAGCAATACCCACGAAGCCTGGGGGCGGGACGGCGAGCGCTTCTTTTTCTTCCAGAAAGCCGCTCCTGGATGGGTACCGAACCACATCGCATCCGTGAATAAACACGGTAAAGACTGGCAAAACCATCATTCCGATGATACGCTCCGTCTCGGTCATGGCAGTCCATCGTTTGACGGAAAGTGGTTTATTGCGGACGGACAGGATCCGGGAAGAAATCCCATCAGGCTGATCAATCTGGAAACAGGTAAATGGGAGGATTTGAGCTGGCCGGATGCCAGTATTTCCGGCCCGGATGGTATGTCTGGCCATGTCATTCAGGGTCATCCTCATCCTTCATTCAGCACCAGCGGTAACTTTGTGACTTACACTTCCAACCCTACGGGTGAAACGGGTGCGTCAGAGGTCTATGTAGTGCCCATTCCAGACCATTTGAAAGAGAAACTCAGCACCGCTGATTGAAATAAACACAAAAAATCGGCAAGCTGCTAATCATATAACACTGCTAATCCAATTGCCAATTGCAATTTATTACCTGGCTGCATAGCTTAAATAGATAACTAATAAAAGCCAATCAATACCCAGCAATTAGTCAGCTTGCATGATAGATTATAGACAGCCCGTTCCAAAGTATTATCAGATTTACGATGAGCTTCTGGAGCAGATCAGAAGTGGGCGGTACAAGGAATATGATCGATTTCCCAGTGATACGGAGCTTGTGAAGAAGTATGGGGTAAGTCGTGGTACAATCCGGGAGGCTGTTAAATTATTGTTTCAGCGGGGATATCTGGTGCGCGAGCAGGGGAGAGGAACATTTGTAACCTACAGGAAAATAGAACAGGATCCAGACAAACTCATGGGTTTTACGGAACTCATGAAGAGAAACAACATCCGGCCATCAGCACGGATTATAAAAAAAGTAATTGTTGATGCCCCTCCCAATTTTATTAACCTCATGCATCTTGGCGACAGGGATAAACTTGTTCATATTATCAGAGTTCGCCTGGGTGATGATCAACCCTTGATCATAGAAAGATCTTTTTTCGTTTACGACTTTTTTAAACCCATATATGATTTGGATCTTCAAGCCAATTCCATTTTTGAACTATTATATAAACATACAAAAACGCGGCTTGGGGAAGCCGAACAGCGTATAGAAGCCATCAGCGCAGGACAAATAGAAGCTGAATTGTTGCATGTGAAATTTGGCACACCTCTTCTTCTCATGAAACGCCTTATTAAAACAAAGGAAGGCAGGTATTTCCAATATTCTGAAGATGTATACAGAAGCGATCGTATCAATTTCATGACTACCACAAGTCCTTACGAATCTCGGCATGACAAACATGGCCTGCCACTCTTAGAGCTCACCTTTCAAAACTAGTGACGAGGTTGCGGGTTTTTGCATCAACTGTTTGCGGGCTGTGGCTATTCCGTAGTGAAGACTTTTGGCAAAAAGGAGTTACAAATCCACAACCAAAAACCACAATACCTCATCAATCCCCTAATAATAACTTGACATGTTAGATGCGAATCTATAGATTGTTTAGTCAACTATACAAATATGTCAACAAGCGGGTGATCCTATGGCAGGCCAATACATTTTGGCCCTTGATCAGGGCACAACCAGTTACCGGGCTATTGTTGTAGATAAGCAGGGTAACATTAAATCCGTTTTACAAAAAGAATTTAAGCAAATCTATCCTAAAGCCGGATGGGTAGAGCACGACGGAAATGAAATCTGGTTATCCCAGGTCGGAATTGCTGCAGAAGCTATTGCCAGGGCTGGGTTGACGGGAGAAAATATCGCGGCCATCGGGATTACCAATCAACGAGAAACTACACTTCTTTGGGACCGGAAAACAGGTAAACCGATATTTAATGCCATTGTATGGCAAGATCGCAGAACTTCGGATACTTGCGATAACCTGAAAAATATACCTGGCCTGATTGAAAAAATCCGAGATAAAACGGGATTAATTATAGATGCTTATTTTTCGGCAACAAAAATAAAATGGTTATTGGACAATGTCGATGGAGCTCGTGAAAAAGCCGAGAGAGGTGAATTGGCTTTCGGAACCATGGATAGTTGGCTTATCTGGAATTTTACGCGTGGGGAGACGCATGTTACAGATGTGACAAATGCTTCCAGAACCATGTTGTACAATATATGCGAGGGGAAATGGGATGATGAAATTCTGAATTTGCTGGATATTCCCAAAAACCTGCTGGCGGAAGTAAAATCATCCAGTGAAGTTTATGCAGAAACAAAAACTACACTTTTTGAAGGACAAGTGCCGATAGCCGGGATAGCCGGTGACCAGCAGGCTGCCCTTTTTGGTCAGCGCTGTATCGATTCCGGCATGGTAAAAAACACCTATGGAACCGGATGCTTCATGGTGATGAATACCGGAGAGAAAGCCATAGTCTCCAAAAACAATTTGCTCACAACAATTGCCTGGAAAATTGGCGACAAGGTGGAATATGCATTGGAAGGCAGTATTTTTATTGCAGGAGCTGTAGTGCAATGGCTGCGGGATGAACTCGGGATCATAAAAAAAGCATCTGACGTTGAGGCCCTGGCCGCTTCCGTAAAAGATAACAACGGCGTTTACCTCGTGCCGGCCTTCGCCGGACTTGGAGCTCCTCATTGGAACCAGCACGCCCGTGGTACCATGGTTGGCCTGACCCGTGGTGTTAATGCCGGGCATATTGCCCGGGCTGCTCTTGAAGGGATTGCCTATCAAACCATGGATGTGCTCACGGCCATGGAAGCTGATTCAGGTATAGCCATCAAAGAACTGCGTGTAGATGGTGGAGCTGCTTCAAATAACCTGCTCATGCAATTTCAGTCAGATATTATGCAGGTTCCGGTAATTCGCCCGAAAACCCTGGAAACAACGGCTCTGGGAGCCGCTTATCTGGCCGGTTTGGCAGTTGGCTATTGGAAAGATCAAAATGAGATCAATGATCAATGGCAGGAGGAAAGAACCTTTAGACCCAACATGCCCCCGGAAGAAGTTGAAAAGTTGAAAACAGGTTGGAATCGCACGTTAAAGGCCGCTATCCACTGGTGTGATAATTGAATATTATTCAGAGTATATCTGTCGTGTAAACAGTGAATAGGCTGCATGTGAATGAAATGATTCTATGTGAAAATAATACCCTTTCAGCCCTTTCTTACTTCTCATTATAGAGGATTTACTTTTCACATTTTGAAAAAACACTATAAACTTTTTTACTGAAACATCCCTGGCCGAAGTCCCGGATACACAAGCGTATGATTAAAACCATGGACGCTCCATATGACCTTATGAATCGAAACTTTTAAACAGATGAGATGGCCATGACGGCTATCCGTCACACAGGAGCATGATTATTTCCGTTATGGACATTACATCTGTCATTAAGAAATAAAAAAATAAACTGATGAAATGGTCATGACCGAGCAAGTGACCGGTCACACAGAAGTATGATTAAACACGGTCATGACATTACACGTGACCTTATAAATTATATATTATAAACATATGAAACGATCAGAGATGCTCCACAAGGTTCAAAACATGTCCGAAATATGGGATTTAATTATTATCGGTGGTGGAGCAACAGGTTTGGGAACGGCAGTAGACGCCGCATCACGAGGATTTAAAACACTATTACTGGAAAGGGATGATTTCGCAAAAGGAACTTCCAGCCGTTCAACCAAGCTGGTGCACGGTGGTGTGCGTTACCTGCAGCAGGGGAATGTATCCCTCGTTATGGAAGCCCTCGCAGAGCGTGGCCTGTTAATCCAGAATGCAGGACACCTCGTACGTAATCAACCTTTTCTTGTACCTCATTACGATTGGTGGGAAGGCCCTTACTATGGGCTCGGTTTAAAAGTTTATGATATGCTTGCAGGGAAACTTGGATTGGGATCATCGAAACACCTGTCTCGCAAGAAGACTCTGGAATGTGTCCCGACGCTTGTACCCGAAGGATTGCGAGGCGGAGTGATATATTATGACGGGCAGTTTGATGATTCCAGACTCGCCATAAATTTAGCTAAAACCAGTGCGGAACATGGCGGGGTATTACTCAATTACATGAAAGTGACGGGGTTGTTGAAATACAAAGAGACGATACAAGGGGTTAAAGCAATCGATACGCTGAATAATGAAGAATATACAATCAAAGCTCGGTGTGTAATTAATGCTACAGGGGTATTTACGGATTCCGTATTGAAGATGGATGATCCGGATTCCAAACCCATAATTGTTACCAGCCAGGGGATACACATTGTCGTAGACAAGCATTTTCTGCCTGGTGATACGGCTATCATGATACCGCATACTGACGATGGACGTGTATTATTCGCCGTACCATGGCATAATAAGGTCATTCTGGGAACCACGGATACACCTGTAGACTGTATTTCATCCGAACCCAGGGCAATGAATAACGACATTGAATTCTTGCTCAATCATGCTTCCAAATACCTGTCTGCGCACCCATCACGATCAGACGTTCGAAGTGTATTTGCGGGTTTACGACCCCTGGTGAAAATGGACAATATGAAAAAAACGGCAACGCTCTCCCGTGATCATACAGTCATCGTTGCCCCATCCGGCCTGGTAACAATAACAGGAGGGAAATGGACAACCTACCGCAAGATGGCAGAAGATGTAGTGGATCAGGCATCCATTGTGGCCGGATTGCCCCCGGTCCAGTGTGTAACTGAAAACCTCAGAATTCACGGTTGGCTGAAAAATATGGATAAAGAAGATCCATTATATTATTATGGGTCCGATAAACTGGAAATACAGAAGTTAGTTGATCAAAATCCGGATCTGGGAAATAAACTTCATGAGCGGTTACCGTACATTAAAGCGGAGGTAATATGGGCTACCAGAAACGAAATGGCTATGACCGTGGAGGATGTTAGTTCACGACGAACGCGAGCTCTGCTGCTGGATACCAAAGCCAGTGAAGAAATGGCCCCGGAAGTCGCTCGGCTGATGGCTCTGGAAGCAGACTATGATGATATGTGGATAAAATCCCAGGTTGAATCTTACAGGGAACTTGCCCGCTCTTATCAATTACAAAGCAGACAGGACGCTGGAATCAGTCTGCTCATTTAAAAACAAATTATCAGGTACTTCCCATAAAAACACAAAGCACGTTAACGTAAACCCATTTTGGGGAAATAGATGCCACCTTATATCGCTGAGATAATCGGTACTGCAATACTCATAATATTTGGCAATGGTGCTGTTGCCAACGTTCTTCTAAACAAAACGAAAGGTCATGGAAGTGGCTGGATCGTCATTACCTGGAGTTGGGGTATCGGCGTTTTTGTAGCCGTTTTTACCATGGGGCAGTTCAGCGGAGCCCATATAAACCCGGCGGTAACCGTTGGCCTCGCAAGTGCAGGTTTATTCAGCTGGTCACAAGTACCCTTCTTCATTGTTGCACAGGTAATTGGAGCTGCCATAGGGTCACTTTTTGTCTGGCTTGCCTATAGAGATCATTTCAGTGCTTCCGATGATAAAGTTTTAATCCTCTCATGCCACAGTACGATACCCAACATAAGAAATTTCCCTTCAAATTTCATGACAGAAGGCATTGGTACCTTCCTGCTTGTGTTCGGAATACTCTACCTGGTTTCTCCCGGTTTTCTTGGGACTGAGGGGGAGCTTCTGGAAACTATAGCTATTAACGGTCAGGAAGTCGGGTTCGGACTGGGGGCCCTTTCTGCACTTCCCGTAGGCCTGTTAGTATTCGGGCTGGGGCTATCTCTTGGCGGACCTACGGGTTACGCTATTAACCCTGCTCGTGATCTTGGTCCAAGAATCATGCACTCATTACTTCCCATCTCCAATAAAGGAAGCAGTGACTGGGCATATTCATGGGTACCTGTTGCAGCGCCAATTGTTGGGGGAATGCTGGCAGCAGGGCTTTATCTCTTGCTTTCCTGATATATCGTTACCGCCTGAGTTGAATTGTTAAAAAAGCACCAATTTCGTCTTCGTATTGTCGACAGATGCCGGATTTTCGTACATTGAGGAACCTTATCAATTCCGGATGCATTTATCATTATATGAAACATCCATGGCGAAAGAATTAGACATACAGGTGCATGATTAAATACGGTCATGGCATTACATGTGACGTTATATATAAGAAAAATTTAAACACATGAAACATCCATGGCCGATAATTCGGACACACAGGCATATGATTAAACACATGGATACTCCATCTGACATTATTAATCAAAACATTTTAAACAGATGAACAGATGAAGCGACTTCAAGTGATAGCAATTTGGTTGTTTGCTGTCGGTTCCGGTTTGGTACTTACATCTGCACTTTTAAAACCTGGCGACGGGAGGGGCTCGCAGTACAACTATCGGATCAATGCTGCTCCTTTTGAACTCACCAATCCAGATGAAAATGAATCCGAGCCGGTGAGAACAGTCAGTGTGATTCGTGTGGAGGGTTCAATTGGCCCGACCGTCAGCAATTACATATCACGTGGGCTCCAGATTGCCGGTGAACGGGGCGATGCCGCATTGATCATCGAACTTGATACACCGGGAGGGATGCTTAACGTGACCCAGGACATTGTGCAGATGCTGCTGGGATCCCGTCTGCCTGTTGCTGTTTATGTAACACCCGAGGGAGCCAACGCAGGCAGTGCGGGGACGTTCATCACTCTGGCCGCACATGTGGCGGCTATGTCGCCGGCGACCAGTATCGGGGCAGCATCACCGGTGCAGATGATGGGTGGACAAATAGACACGGTCATGCAGAAAAAAATTTTCAACTTCACTGAGAGTTTTATTGAAAGTATCGCCGAGGCGCGTGACCGTAATGTGGAATGGGCGAAATCGGCCGTACGCGACGGAGCCTCCATTACAAGCAAGGAAGCGGTCGAGATCAATGTCATTGACATACTGGCATCCGACTTGTCCGATCTTCTCGACCAAATGCACGATTTTGAGATCAATGAGCACAAGCTGGAAACGCGTGATGCCGACATAAATCGTATCAATCCCAATCTGGCCGAACGGTTCTTCGGTTTTATTTTTCGACCCGAAGTGCTTTTAATTTTGACCCTGGTCTCGATTTATGGAATTCTAGGTGAGATAAGCAACCCCGGTGCAATTGTTCCCGGTGTTGCCGGCGTTATTTCGCTGATACTGCTGCTTTTCGGAGTGGCCGCCATGCCGATCGATGTCGCCGGATTCCTGTTGATCGGCCTTGCACTTATACTCTTTATCATGGAAGCATTTACACCGACATATGGACTTCTGCTCGGCAGCGGGGGCGTCGCTTTTTTTCTGGGTGCTCTGATGTTGTTTCAGGATTTTCCAGAGGATATGCAGCTGTCGTTGACGTGGATTATTCCGGCGACCTTGGTTACCGTGCTGTTTTTCGCCTGGGTCGTTTATTTTGGAATAAAAGCACAATTCCGGGCTAAGAGATCTGGCGTTGAAATCATGGTGGGGCAAACTGCCAAAGTTGTTGACAGGGTGGATCAGGAAAAAGGCAGGGTTTTGCTGGGCGGCGAATATTGGAATGCCCGAAGCGAGATGCCGATTAAAAAAGGTGAAATATGTGAAATTATTGCCGTGCAAGGTCTTACTTTGCAAGTTAAGCCGATCGAAAAAAAACAATAAACTAAAGGCGAGGTTACTATGGAACTGATTTTTGGCGAAACCGGATGGTTAACCTGGGTGGTTACGATTATTATTTTACTTGCAATTATTGTTCCGCAGATGTTTCGGATTATGCGCGAATATGAGCGGGCGGTGGTTTTCCGACTTGGGAAATTCTATATGACCAAGGGGCCCGGACTCATCATTCTCATTCCATTTATTGATAAGATAGTACGGGTGGATCTGAGGGTCCTTACCATCAATGTGGATAAACAGGAAGTGATTACCAAGGACAACGTAACGGTGAATGTAGATGCCATTACGTTCTTCCGGGTTGTGGATGCTGAAAAGGCGGTGATCAATGTAGAGCACTATCTTTCAGCCACTTCCTGGCTCGCACAAACCACGTTGCGAAGTGTGTTAGGGCAGGCCGAGTTGGATGAGGTACTCTCCGAGCGAGACAAAATAAACAAAAAGATTCAGGAAATTATTGATCAGCATACCGATCCCTGGGGCATCAAGGTGGTGACCGTTGAAGTACGGGATGTGACCTTGCCCGCGAGCATGCAGCGCGCCATGGCGAGACAGGCCGAGATGGAGCGCGAGCGTCGTGCGAAAGTTATTAATGCCCAGGGTGAATTCCAGGCAGCGGCCAAGCTGGTTGAGGCCGGTAAGATGATCGAAGGTACCCCTACAGCGTTGCAATTGCGGTTCCTGCAGACCATGTCGGAGGTCGGAAACGAAAACGCCACATTTACGATCCTGCCGCTTCCGATGAATTTCCTGGAGGCGTTCCAGCCGGGTGGCCCGATGGGTTACGGCGGTGCACAAACAAAAGCTGCTGCCGGCAAATCAACTCCGGCATCAAGCGAAGAAAAATTGGGTAAATCCTCCGAAAGAAAGTCGAAGGGTAAGGGCGGCAAATAAACAAGATGGATGTATATTTGCCATTTCAAAAGCGACAACTGTCCTAATTCACCTGGCGGAATATGCTTATGTGAGAATCGGAAATGATATCGCCATGTTTTACGGGAAAGAGATCGAATTCCTTAATGACAGATAGAACTTTCATGCACTGATGTCATGCACTATTGAATTTGTTCCCTCTATGAAGCATTTCAATCGTATTTTTTGCACTTCATTCTTTGTAATAATGCTGTTTTGCTATATTACAGCTTGTCAGATAGGCGAAACCAGTCTGCCCGACGCTCCACCGGATAATCTTTCAACCTTTATCGAAGAGGGACTGGAACAGTGGGATATCCCCGGGATGGCCGTGGCTGTAATCCATAAAGACTCTGTCGTTTTTGCCGAAGGGTTCGGTGTACGAAAGCTCGGCGAGCCGGATCCGGTGGATGAACACACGCTTTTTGGCGTCGCCTCCATCAGCAAGTCGTTCACTGCGGCTGCACTAGGATTACTGGTCGAAGAAGGTCGGATCGACTGGGACGACCCCATTGTGGATTATCTGCCCGATTTTCAACTCTATGATCCTTGGGTGACCCAAAAGATTACCATTCGCGATGCATTGACGCACCGGAGCGGACTCGGCCGAATGATTGGCAACCGCCTTCAGTACATGACCAACCGGGATCGTGACGAACTGATCTACCGTCTGCGATATCTTGATCCCGAAGCGCCCTTGCGGTCGGGGTACATCTACAATAATATGATGTATCTGGTAGCCGGACAGATCATTCCCGCAATTACCGGTCAAAGTTGGGATGACTTTGTGACGAAGAGGTTATTCAGCCCGCTTGGTATGGATCGCAGCAACACTTCCATCACACAGATTGACGACGACGAAAACGCTGCCTGGCCGCATCAGGAAATCAGGGGGGAGGTTGTTACCATCCCTCGTAGGAATTTTGATAATGCGGGTCCGGCCGCATCAATCAACACCAGCGTGACGGAATTGGCGCAATGGGTCCGGCTGCATCTGGGTGAACCGGGTAATTACGAAAGCACCCGGCTGATTGGCGAGGAGGTCATGCTTGAAATGCATTCGGCTCAAACACCGATTCCGGTTGATCAAATGTATGGGGATGTGCGGGCCTACGGACTAGGCTGGTTTATTGAAAGTTATCGGGGAGTGCGGACCGAACGCCATGGCGGTGCTACCGACGGAATAAATACCACCATGATTTTGGTTCCGGAACTGGATCTTGGTGTCATTGTGGTAAGCAATACGTTTTCGGTTTTCCGTGATGCAGTTGTCTATAAAAATCTCGATCACTATCTGGGTATCAATGAGACGGACTGGAACCAGTTCTACCGTGAGCGTTACGAGCGGGACTATCAAAAACAGATAGCACTGCGCGATTCCATTCACGAGTTGCGTATGGCCCGTATCGATACCTCGCTGCCATTAGAGCGTTACACAGGGCGCTACTACGATGATCTCTATGCCGAACTTGAAGTACTGCAGGATGATAACGGAAATCTGATATTGCGGTTTTGGGAGGATGATTCGCTGATGGCCGATCTCCAACACTGGGAGGGCGACCGGTTCCGGGCTATATGGCACAATCCGGCGCAGCGCGAGAAATTTGTCGAATTTGTGATGGGACGGCGCGGTGTGGTCGAGGGGATCGATGTGACCTATAACCTGCGTCCAAATTTATTGCAAGTTGGGGCGTATCCATCGGATTATACGCGGACGGTTCGGTATGAGAAAGTGGAATGATCAGTACTTTTATGGTGATTTTGATAATATTTTTGTTGATACAATGACAATTATCAGGTATTTATTGAAGTAATGGTTTTTTTACCGGATCTTTTACTACTCAGGAATTAATCGATTAATTATTGTTCCGAATCCGCAAATTTATAGTGGATGCAGCTGTTATCAAATATCTTATCCTGATAATCCTTCTTTTTGCCGGGTCACTTGCTGTTGAAGCCTACGGCCATTCCACTGCAGAGCAGAGTTTGTCATCCCCTGCAGTTCAATCCTACGGCAATTCTACCGCGAAGCAGAACCTGTCATCTCCACACCCGAATCTGCTCATAAACGAGATTATGGCCTCAAATGCCACAACCGTGGAAGATGAGGACGGTGATGCAGAGGACTGGGTAGAAATTTATAATGCAGGTAACGAGTCATTAAACCTGAATGAGTACAGTTTATCCGACGATTATGACGAACCCTATCAGTGGATGTTTCCCGAGATTACACTTGATCCCGGTGATTATCTCCTTATTTGGGCTTCCGGCAAAGACCGCAGAGATCCGGAATCCGAACTGCATACCAACTTCCGCATCGCCGCCTCCGGAGAGGAGGTGATCCTGACCCATTACGATGGTACCCGTGTGGATGCGCTTCCCCCGACAGAAATCCCGACTGACATAAGTATCGGCCGGAAGCCTGGTGGATCCGACAAATGGTATTTCTTCAAAGAGCCCACGCCGGGTGCTGCGAATGCGACCGCCGGCTATTCCGGAGTTCTTGAGCCTCCTGCTTTTTCTGTAGCACCGGGATTTTATTCCGAAGAAATTGAGCTCACGATAGAACACCCGGATCCGGATGCGACCATATATTACACGTTGAATGGATCTGAACCGACAACAGAATCTTCCGCTTATTCGATTCCGATAAAAATTCGTGATCGGAGCGATGATTCGAATGATGTTTCCTCAATTCCCACTGCCGGCAGCATCTATTGGTCGGAACCCGAGGAACCGGTAAAAAAATCAACGGTTGTGCGTACACGAGCTATCAAATCCGGATTTATTTCAAGCAGTGTGACTGCAGGGACATTTTTTATCGATCAAAAAGGTGCACAGAGATACTCGCTGCCGGTGGTTTCCATTTCTACAGATCGCGATCATTTTTTCAATGACGAAACCGGTATTTATGTCTATGGCAACTCACAGAATGGTAATTTCCAGGAAAGGGGCCCTGACTGGGAAAGACCGGTTCATATAGAGATGTTTAATGAAAAAGGCAATTTGTTCCTGGATCAGCCGGCCGGCGTCCGAATTCATGGTGGCGCTACCCGGTTCTTCGGTCAAAAGTCC
>SLQC01000231.1 GCA_007131625.1 Balneolales bacterium
ACCGAGATACCCTTTTTCGTATGCCTGGTCTATGGCAGCCTGCATTTTATAGACAAAGGGGCGGTATTCTCCACGGATATAGACATAGATGGTAGCTACCTGCATGGCGTAACTGGCGATGATCGCACCTTCGATAAAAATGTGCGGATTAAATTCAAAAATTTTGCGATCCTTAAAGGTACCCGGCTCCGACTCATCCCCGTTGCAGGCCAGATAACGAGGTTTCCCATCGGGAGGAGGCATAAAAGACCACTTCAGTCCGGCACTAAATCCGGCCCCGCCCCGGCCGCGGATATTGGCTTCTTTCACTTCGTCAATGACCTCTTCAGGAGTCCATTTTTTCTGATTCTGTAAAACCGACTTCAGTGCCTGGTAGCCGTTGTTTTTCTCATAGACGGAGATGTCATGAAGATTATCAATTGCGGGAAGCAAAAGGGGACTATATGATTTCCAATCGTAGGACATCTTAATTTTCAGATCCGTTTACGTGTTGTGGCATTTTATTGGATTCGAATTCAGGTGACTTGCCAGCTTTGAGGTCTTCAATCAACTGGTCAATTTTCTCTGTGGTGAGATGATTGACAAATTTGTCATTGGTTACCTGAAGCATCGGTGCGTATCCGCAAGCTCCGAGACATTCGACTGACTGAAGGGAGAATAAACCGTCTTCTGTTGTTTCACCAGTTTTGATACCCAGTTTATTTTCCAGATAGTGGAGCATATCGTATCCGCCGCAGGCATGGCAGCTCAGACAGGTACATACATCCAGTACATGTTTGCCCTTAGGTTTCTCATATAACTGTGTGTAGAATGTGACCACACCGTGAATATGCGCTTCGGGGATATCCATGGTCTGCGAGACCAGTTTCTGAACATCCGGATCTGTATGGCCGAACTTATCCTGTGCATACCAAAGTACCGGCAACACCGCCGCTTGTACTTCCGGATATTTTGAAATCAGTTTTTTTATTTCCTTGAGATCGTTAGCATCGAATATATAGGTATCTGACATAATTACTTATCTGAATCTCCCATAACCGGATCCATTCCACCGATAATCACTACCGTATCGGCTATCATTTCTCCGTCAAGTATTGTTTCCAGTCCCTGCAGATTGCTAAAGGACGGGGATTTGATTTTCAATCGCCAAGGATGGCCGGTTCCGTCACTTTGAATATAGAATCCAAGTTCGCCTTTCGGTGCTTCAATCGCGTGATAGCTTTCGGCGCCTGCAGGTGGACAGACTCCCGTGTCAGTCATCATAAAATCGTGAATCAGCCCCTCCATCGAGTAGTAAACCTCGTCTTTGGACGGGTAGCTTTTTTTTGCGTCATCAACCCGAATAGGACCTTTTTGAGGCATTTTCCTGAAACACTGTTCAATAATGCGGATTGATTCGGCCATTTCTTCCATCCTGCAGTAGTAGCGAGCTAGATTGTCACCTTCGGTGCGGGTGGGAACCTCGAAGTCGATCTGGTCGTAGTGGAGGTAAGGCTCAAATTTCCGAATGTCATAAGCAATACCGGTAGCGCGAAGTGACGGCCCGGCGAGTCCTGTGTCAATGGCATCTTCATGACCAATCGTCCCGATTCCTTCATTCCGTTCGACAAAAATCCGGTTGCGGTCGAGCAGTTTGTGCCAACCTTTCAATTCATCGGGAAATTTCCGGACAAATTTCCGGATTTTCTCAATGGAGGTTGGAGTCAGATCGCTAGTCAATCCACCGATGCGGGAGTGGGAAACCGTAAATCGGTGACCGGCCACTTCGTCAAAAATGTCATATATCTTTTCCCGTTCCCGGAAAGTCCAGATGAAATAAGAGATGGCACCTGCGTCCATGACCAGGGTTCCCAGCCATAAAAGATGTGAAGATATACGAGCTAACTCACAGCATATCATACGAATATAGCTTGCGCGCTCCGGGATGGTAATATGTGTGATCCGTTCGACAGCCATGCAGAAGGCGACATTATTGCTGTAGGGGGAGAGGTAATCCATACGGTCGGTATACGGCATGAATTCCTGATAAGTCTTGTTTTCGGCCATTTTTTCGATGCCGCGATGCAGGTAGCCGGTATCGAGTCGGCATTTGGTGATCATTTCACCATCAAGTTCCATGAGAACACGCAACACACCATGGGTGGCGGGGTGCTGGGGACCCATATTCAGGGTCATGCGGGTCGCCAGTGGATCGCTTTTATCAATTTCGATCGTTGCGTGTTTGTCTTCGAGACTTTTATAGATCGCTTCCTGGTGCTCTTTGAAAAAAGTCGGTTTGTTGCGGGATATTTTCTGTTCAAAATCCATTAAGTGTGATCAGTCATGATCGGGGGTTGTATTGGGCAGTTCCAGAGAACCGGGAACACCCAGCAGAGGAAATTCTTTGCGGAGAGGGAAGTATTTGAAATCTTCCGGCAGAAAGATGCGTCGGAGATCGGGATGCCCATTGAACCGGATACCGAACATGTCGTAGACCTCTCGTTCGTTCCAGTTGGCGCTTTTCCAAATATCGGTGACTGTAGGCAGAACTGGCTGCTCTTCATCCACATAGACTTTAAGGAAAAATCGTTGCTGGTCGCGAAGGGAGATCATATGATAGAAGACTTCGAAACGGTCCTCAGAAGTAAACCGGTCGGCTCCGAAAACATCATTCAGATAAATAAAATGCAATTTGTCCTTCATAAAACGGCATGTTTCATGAAGCCGGTTTCTGTTGATCCTCAGCAGGGGGTAGCAATACTCCTCATAGACTTCCAGGAGATCATCCCCCAAAAATTCCTGGATGCCATTCAACGAAGTGTTTTTGATTTTGGAACTCATAAATAGGGATTATTTGTCGAGCTGCAGGGTTTGTTCTTCCCTGATCTTGTCCTGGATTTTCATGATGGCGTTGATTACCGATTCCGGGCGCGGGGGACAGCCGGAAATATATAAATCCACAGGCAGAAAATTATCAACTCCCTGGACAACGCCGTAACATCGGTGCATTCCACCAGTGGAAGCACAGGCCCCCATAGCGATACACCATTTCGGATCGGGCATCTGGTCCCAAACCCGGCGGATGGCGTGCGACATCTTATAGGAACACCATCCAGCGACGATCATGACATCGCTCTGACGGGGTGAAAAGCGGAATACTTCCGATCCAAATCGGGCGGCATCGTATTTCGGGCCGGCAAATGCCATCATCTCGATAGCACAGCAGGCCAGTCCCATGGGCATCGGCCAGACGGCGTTGGACCGTCCCCATTTGGTTAGGGCGTCGATTGTAGTAGTGAAGAAGCCTTCACCCATAACACGATCAAGACTCATAATAAACAGAAAATTAGTAACTTGATTTTTTAGCCCGGGAGTGTACCAAATCCCAGTCAAAGGTCCCTTTCCGGAGTGTATAGAGCAAGCCCAGAAAGAGTATTCCAATAAATAACATCATTGACCAGAACGTTCCAGCTCCGAATTCCTGATACCGGACTGCCCACGGATAGATGAAGACCACTTCAAGATCAAACACGATAAATTCCATGGCTATGATATAAAAGCTGACAGAATAGCGATCTCTTGCCTGCCCAATGGGATCCATCCCGCTTTCATAGGCACCGAGTTTGTTCGAGTTTGGTCGGTTCGGACCCAAAACATGGGACAGCACGATAAAACTTACAGCCAGGATTATCGCAAGGCATATAAGCAGTAAAATGGGTATGTATTGTTCTAACATTGCAGAATTTTTAACAAGACGTTTATTCGGCCCTAAAATTACTTCCGATATGCGCTAATGTCAATCTAATCAGACAACCGATAAACAGGTTTTTAAAAAAAAGGGGCTCGAGTGTTTTTTCCGAAGTTGTCCCGATGTTTTTTTATTCAAAAAGAATTACAATTAATCTTCAGCTGTTTAAGTGAACGAAAAAAATAGTTATCTTAACTGGTTACATGGAAGGTACTTTTTTATTTTTTGATTCCGTTATGAAGCTGATGTTTACGGGATTAAAGCAGGCATAAACTCTTAACAAGTGTGTGCAATTTTGAACAAGATTCAAATGGACATATTAGGATTATCGACCAGCCCCAGCAGTGGGGGGGCGTATGCGCTGATTCTAAATGAAACAGAAGGAAAGAGGCGGCTGCCGATCATTATCGGTACTTTTGAAGCTCAGGCTATCGCTCTGGAACTTGAAAATATCAAACCACCCAGGCCCATGACCCATGACCTGATGCGAAATATAATCCAGAGTTTCGACACCTTTGTCAAAGAAGTCTATATCAACGAATTGAAGGAAGGTACATTCTATGCTCAAATAGTCTATGACAACAACGGTGATTCTCTGACACAGGACTCCAGACCCAGTGATGCTATTGCATTGGCTATCCGGTTTAACGCACCCATTTTCGTGTCTGACCATATAATTGAAGAGGCCGGTATCGAATCCGATCCCCATACAGAACAGCAGGAAGATGATGCTGCAGTCGCCGGCACTGAAAGTCCGTCCGCTCATTCCGGCGAAGCCTCACCGCCTACCAGCAGAGAGAGTCGAATTAAAATGCTGGAAAAGAAACTGACCACGGCTATAGCCGAAGAAGATTATGAAAAGGCGGCCAAAATCAGGGATGAATTGAACCGCCTCAAAGGATAATATTTTGGACATCGGACAACAGGATTATCATAAATTGCCGTTTTCGCGGCTTTTTTGTGATTTTATCGACGGTATACCAGATACGAGACCTTTTTACAACCGCAAACACGACTATCAGCAACTCATCGATGCTGTTTCTTCGTACCGATTTCCGGGTGACCGTAGCGCGGCAGCAGACATTATCCGGAATTTCAATCGGGATTTTACTCTCGACACCGCCGCCAGGGAGAATCTTACAGCGCTGTCGGACGATCAAACGGTAACTGTCACCACCGGACAACAGGTCAGTCTATTCGGCGGGCCCCTCTACACTATTTTTAAAACTCTTACAGTGATCCATCTGGCTCAATCGCTTTCACGTGAAACCGGCAGAAAAGTTGTGCCTGTTTTCTGGCTTGCTGACGAAGATCACGACTTTGAAGAGATCGCAGCCGTCAAATTTCCCGACAAGCAGTCTGTGCAGACCATCACCCATCCCTGCGACACCTGTGCCCGGCATGCTGCCGGTAATATTGTAGTTGACACCACATTTGAAGCGTTTCGGTCGGAGGTTTTTGAGAACCTTCCTGATTCCGACTTTCATGACGATCTGGTGGCGATGATAAGCGATTGTTATGCTCCTGGCCGGTCGTTCCGGCACGCATTCGGCGAACTGCTGGTCAAGCTATTTTCCCGACACGGACTTATACTTGCCGGCAGCAATTTCCGGGAAGCCAAAGTTTTTACAAGTGAGAAAATCCGTTTGGCCATCGAAAAGGCCGACGAAATTTGCAACCGATTATCAGGCCAGTCAAAGCGTATTGCCCGAACATATCATCAGCAGGCGCAGATCCTTGACAGCCTCCTGTTCTGGCATGATGAGGATGCCGGACGGGTACGTCTGGTTCGAAACAATGATTCGTGGACCCGCGAGCCGAATATCACACTTTCCACACAGGAGCTACTGGAGAAACTGGAATCGGAACCGGAAAAATTTTCGCCAAATGTTTTTCTCCGACCTGTGATACAGGACGCGCTGCTACCCAACGCCGCTTATGTCGGCGGTCCCGCAGAAATTGCCTATTACGGACAGATGAAAAAGCTATACGAGCTTTTCGATCAGTCTATGCCGTATATAGCCGGACGCCTATCAGCTACACTGGTAGAACCTCCGATTGCCCGTTTTCTGAAAGATCTGCCGTACGAACTGCCCGATTTTTCGGGGCGGATTGAAGATTTGGAGCAACAATATCTGAAAAAACACGGGAATCCGGACCTTGATCTTCATTTCGACCGCTGGAAGGAGGAGATCGGGCAATTATCCGACCGGATGGCTGAAACGATCGGTATCACGGATCCCGGACTCCGGAAACATTGTCAGGCCATCTCACAAGAGTATCAGAAATCGCTTGACAAGCTGAAAAAGAAAATGG
>SLQC01000281.1 GCA_007131625.1 Balneolales bacterium
GAGTGCTGTCCTGCTCTGATCTTCATGCAGAATCATGACATTATGTCCCAAATTCCTCATGATCAAGCGATAATCATTTTCAAGCCTCTCCATCTCTTCACGTGTCTCTCTCTCCCTTTCTGTCAGTATCGCCTCGGTGCGGGTATCATGTGCCTGCAGGAGCGTAATGGCACCCACAAGACTGCCTATAGCCACCACCACACACACCAAACCAATCATAAAGGTGGTTTTTCTGTACCTTATTTCTTTATTGACAACTGACCAAATGTCCATAATTAAAAACGAGCTCCTTTCAGTTTTTCAATCTGCCACTCATTAGGCAGAATTGGATTGCATATCAGTTTATCAGGAAAAACCCGACTTCAGTTTTTCAGTGACGATTTAATTAAACAATCAATTTTCAAACAGATCTTCTGCTTCTTCCATTCGGTCAAAAAAACCACCGGCATCGGCACCCGGAAGGCTGTATGTCGAACGCTGTTCAACATTGCTATCCCAGTCGATCGACATCAATATATCAACACCCGGATTTCCGGCTTTGACCTGGCACGAACAGGGTCCGGTCAAAAACTCACCGGCATCAGCCAGTGTCCAGGCGTTTATGCCTTCTCCTATCAGGGCATACATCATAAGTCCTCTACCATAAATGGGAATTACAATAGGTTCGTCTTCATAATCTTTCAGGTCCCGTTCGATACCAAGTAACATATTAATGAACATCTGTTCATCGGGGTCATTTCGATTCAGCGTCAACATGTAGAATTCTATATCGGTATGTATATCTCCCAGATCAATGCCATACTCTTCGGAAGGATCAGGGACTTTTAACGTATTTTCAAGCCTTGGCAACTCTTCTTCAAGGGTTCTTCGTGCTTGGTTGTCTTTGTTTCTGTTGCCACTTTCCAGCAGAAGCCATACACCTGCATGCCTATCCAGAAGTTTTTCTGCGATCTCCTGTCGTATGGGCGAGTGAAACAAGTCTTCAACAATATCTTTTTCTAATGGCCCTTCCCACAAAGACCCTCTGATGCCGGATATCATTGGATAGCGAACCTCAATGCGTGGCATAGCTTTACCTGAGGGATTCGGATGATTCATTTGGGAGTGGTCATTCAAAATCACGGTAATGTTGGCATGATGACCTTCCCCTCTCTCAGCTGCCTGAAGCATATCAACTACAGCTTGCTGGTTGGCAGTAAGCTCTGAATTGTAATGCACTACGACATCGTATGGATCGGGATCCCAATACTCCAGAGAGTATTGGAAAACGGGGATCGGACAAGCTGCAACACCGGAGATGAAGCCGAACAACAAAGCCGCTGTCAAATTCCATTTAAAAATTCCCAGGCTTCTTCTTCTGTTTGTTTTCATAATGATCTGCCTTCACTGATATGGTTCCTCGTTAATGAGGTGCTTTCTCACCAACATTAAAAAACCCCTGTTTTGAAGATTATACTTCATACTATCAATTTAATAATAATATTGTAGTTATCAAAAAAATATTACCCTGAAACAGAGGGTGAAAAGTCGTTACTTTTCATTCTATTATGTCTGTGAAACGTTCGGCCTTTTGCTCTTCCAGTCGTACATCCAAACCGCTAAGTAATGCTTTGTGTTTACTGCCCGCAGACGGTAAAAATTCCAGCAACAACTCCCCCTTTTCATTGGGGCTGATTCCCTCAATCTCTGCCACAAATACGCGCTGAAAACCTCCGGCTTTATCAATTATATCGAGCCCCTGGAGTATCTTGTCACCTTGCAGAAGCACATCGAACACCCGCTCGCCTTTCGCAATTTCGTTTGGCTCAGCAAAATGCAGGCGCACCGTATAGGTAGAACCGTCCGACGGATTTGAATTGTCGTTGAAAAGACCTTCCAGACGAATACTACTGATTCCCTCCAACCCGGAAGCGGAAACCCAACGGTAGCCATTGTTTTCCTCTTTGATTTCTAGGGAATGACCGGTAAACCATTGAGGGATTCCATCGTAACTTATCTCTACAGGGATTGATGGTAAAGGCATGCGGTTGATCCGCTGTTCCAGTCCGCTCCAGTCACCTTCCATTGGATAGTTAATCCACATTACATTTTCAAATACGCGACTACCTGGTGCACCCAGATTAATCCCGACTTGTCGTATTGATCCAGGTTCCGGATCGGAAAATGCGTTAAATGTCCATTTTTCTACATCCGGCATATGGACAAATGCAAGAGAAGTCTGCAGTTGATAGCTGCAAGAGCATGACCTGGTATAATCCGGGGCGTTAAGTAATCCATCTGCAACAATAAGGTTATTGGTACAACCTGCACGGAAACCAGCCAGATTACCCGTTCCGCTTCCATTTAACAAATCGGTATAGCCCGCTGCCCCGGAGCGGAAGGTAATAAGGTGTTTGCTTACGTTCTGTGTTCCACAACCGTATGCATGGTCATATCGCCATGGCTCCAGGTTCCCGTTTATAGGGTTTGGAACCATATAGATCTCACCCGTTAAAAGATCCAGTGATCTTTGACCGCGGCCGGAGATAATACGCTGTTGTGCCTGATGAAGTGCAACAGGACCGGCATGTCTTTCATAGCGCCTCCAAAGTTCGCTGCCATCCTGGCCACGCAGCATCAGCAATTCGTCATTTGGTTCATCAGCAAGATCCCGTTTGCCTCCACGCCTGCCAGACTGTAGTAAAACATCATACTCTTGCGAATAACTGAGCCAGGTGCCAAATACATGATCTTCATAGTTCCATAACTGAGTTCCGTCATGAATGTCAAAAGCAAGTATCTGTGGACGTATTTCGGGCACTATGCCACGTCGCTCAAGTCTGGACTGGATTTCAGAAGAAAGATTGTCCATAATAAAAACACGTTCGTCAGAGACGGCAATCGCATTGTGCCGGAAACCATAACGTGCCTGATGAACCCATTTGATCTCACCACTGAAGCGATCCATTACAATGAGAAACTCGCTGGAGGTGGCATTCCAGTTGTCGGTCTTTCCCGGCCGCCCATCATCAAAAAAGTGCGGGTATGCTGCCACTACAAGATAATCTCCCGATGTGATGAGGTATCCCCAACGCCTTTTATCTTCTTCAGTTATTTGAGCCGCATACGATTTTTGGATTTCATTCATCGCTTCGTCAGTGATCTCATCCGGTAGTTCGTCACGGTTCGGCAAATCAAACTCCGACAGCTGTTCGCCAGTTTTCAAATCCAACTTAAGTAAACGGTCTTCAAATATGATATAAACACCGTCTGTCGTCGTAACATAAGGGCTGCCAATTGTATTGGCCCCGGGTTGATTTGGAAAATAAACCGGTGCCTGTTGTTCCTGTTGCGCGGCCTCATGTTCGAGGCTGGTGAAATTTTCTCCTACCAGGGGCAGCTCCACCGACCATAATTCACGGCCGGTATAGACACACCGGGCACTCAAATGATTGACCCCCATGATAATCAACCGGCCTTCTACTACCTGAGGTACCGGACCGCTCAGATGACGCGGCAAAACCTTTTCATTGGACGGCCCGCCAAACCAGGTTATACCTAACGGAGCACGTACACGATCATCAGCAGAGTAGGTAGTGTTGGCGGCATTGGAATACTGATGCGTCCACGTATCGGATCCGGGAAGCGGCCCCGGCCGACTCAAAAGTACATGGTCTCCGTGTTTGCTGATCCGGGCATTTTCCAATTCCGCATTTTCCACTGTTGCTGCAAAAGTCTGCTGTTTGTCTTCAGAAAACGGCCGATACCACCTGGATCCGCCTATCGGCAGATAGACTGTGCCGCCGTATGGCCTCAGCGGCCGGTACAGAGCCTCGGCAAAGGCCTCGCCGGCCTCCAGTCCCCCCGCTACCGGATCTTCGGAAACGATCAGTTCGGCTATATAATCTGGCAGGCGTGTCGACATTGCATCACCCCGGTGTATGGCCACCCGCTTGCCATAAAGGCCGGCTTTACTGAATCGATCTCTGAGACTCTGTACCACTTCTTCGTCCGGGTCGAAGGCCACGATATGCAGATCAGACTGAAGCAGCAGCTCTTCCAGCAATCTGCCGGTGCCGATGCCGAACATCAGGGCATAACCGTCTGCAGCGCCGGATGTTTCCAGCAGTCGGCTTGTGCGTCCAGCCCACTCATCATCGCTGCTGCGGATCGGTTCGGGGTTGTAGGAATGCACCATCGGTTCCCGTTCCGTGGGTCCAAAGGCATATATCCGACCCTGTGTTGTGACGACAAACAGGCGATCCCGGGCTGCGATCATGCGAAAAACATCACCTTCGACCCGGTCCTGCCAGGCCACGGTGGTATTCAAAAGATCATCACGGTCCTGTTCAAGGTCCAGTCCTACGATCATGCCGTCATTACCGCTGCCGTAAAGTCGATTTCCGGCGAGTACGTGCAATTGCTCAAGTCCATCAACAGCTTCACCCAGCGTGGGATCACTTGCCTCATTAGACAACAGAATTTGTCCGAACGGTCGCCGGTCATCAACACCGAAGACCATGCCTTGCCCTACTACGTGGGCATCAACCCGGCCAATATGGGTACCGTCGGCCAGTGAGTACATTTGATTGATGCGAACGCTGGGATTGAAATAAAAATTTTCATCAGCGTAAACACGATATCCACCCCCTCCCTTACCGGCCTGTTGGTAGCGAAAATAGAGCAGTTCACCACTATGACGATTGAACACCGCCGGAGTAGTACGTCCGCCGGGCACAATGAGCTTGTCGCCGGAGATGACAAACGACCCCTGGGGCGCCACTCCTCCGAATGCATAGGCTCCACCGTGCGGATGCAGGCCCATACGGCTGCCTGTGCCGGAATTAACCCATTCTACTTCCCCTGACCCGGCATCCAGTGCATAAATGAATACCCCCTCATGGGGCCATATTCCAGCAGCAAAGTAAAGAATACCATCCTTAATTACCGGACCGCCCCGTATCGACCACATACTTATCAGTCGCTCATTGCCCAGCACTTTACGATCCATCGGACCGCCCCTGAACTTCCAGATCAGTTCCCCATTGTCGGCATTCAGGCAATATATATGGCCGTCATCGGATGGTACATAAATGCGCCCGTTCCATACAGCCGGTGCGATCCGAATTGGCCCGTCCGTATAGTAATCCCAAACCGGTTCACCAGAATCAATATCAAAAGCTGTAAGCTTGTCTTCGACCATGGACGGGACAAAAATTAATTCGCCGGCGACCACCGGTTCATAGGAGAGGTCAAAATGCAATTTATCAAAATCGTCTATTTGTTGAGCCCAAGCTCGCATGGGTTCGGGTAATTCGATCATCCAGTTGAGATGCAAATCACTGGCAAGCTCATGAGGAGTAGCTGCACCGCGTTGTGGACCATATCGCCACATCGGCCAGTCGGCCATCTCATCAGGGATTTCAACTGCAGCTGTATTTCCCGTTATCTCCGTGATATGAAATGCTGAGAGAAAAAGTTCGTCAGATGCATTCTGCACTGAACGAGGATCCTTCACCGTCTCCTGCGCGGTCGTAATAAGGGGGGATAACAGTAATGAAATACCAACTGATATTAAAACCATCGTTTTTACTTTCTTGAACATTGAAGTGTCCTCCGGAATTAATTTCAAACTTAACTTTTTATCTTCCCGTTCAAACGACTTTTACTGTAATCTTATGGCTTATGACGAGCACGTCTATATACCCGACATACTTGAGAAGAAATATTAAGATTAAATGAGCAGGTCGATAAATACTTTATAATTTTTGTCTATGATAAGACATTGTTAAATATAATATAGCCGATGCTTTAAAATATAAAAGATAAGGTAGAAGTCCTAATTTAGTATGTAGCATGAATCGGAATGAATACAGCAATATTACTATTACCTAAATTGAGCGATTTTGCGGAAAAAAATAAGAAGATAGCTTGTGCATCTTCCTGATAATGCGTAATTTACAAGATATATAATCAAACAACAAAACATCACCATTCAGGTGCACA
>SLQC01000003.1 GCA_007131625.1 Balneolales bacterium
CAACTGAAACCAGCAGATCCAGATGATCGGTTAAACGCGAACCGGACCACTGAAAAGGACAATCAATATCGCTCCCACCCCGCAACACCAAAGGTTCGCCCCGATACTGAAAATACCAGGAGTTCTTGCTATAAATGCTGATTGCATCAGTGCCAATATCGCTGTAAGCTTCACCGACGATGATTGCACCATCACTCACCGCCTCCGAAAGGTTAGGTTTTAACATTATAAAGACGGAAGCTAATAACATTACAATGGTTAAATTTTCAGAAAATCTCAATAAGGTTGAAATTAACATGGCTTTTTGAGGATTAGGAGGATTAGTGCTTGGTTATTATTAAGAATAATATAGTAATAACGGAATTTATTATTTGGTGGAAAATCATACTTCAATTACTTGAAATAGTATTTATTTATTTTTCCATTCATCATCCTGAATCAGTTGTCACCTGTGTTTCGGGATTCTTCCATCCTGTTTCGGCCATTATAAGCGGATACAAAATAGGAAAGCAGAAATCCGACAAAAAATATAATCATGGTCCCAATGACAATGGTCATATACCCATGTAACGGGTTCTGATATGCTGCCCATCCACCTGTAAAGTAAATGGGTGAAAGGCTCATCCAGGTAATAGTCAAAAGCCCGGTCACAACACTGATTACGGCCGGCACATTGACGGCTTTTTTGGCGAAATAGCCCAGCAGAAACAGTCCCAGCATGCCGCCACTGAAGATGCCGGACAGGTTCCACCAGATTTCGAGCGCACTCTCCACCTGAATGATGTAAAATGAAATAACCGTACCCAGAATACAAATGACGGCAGAAGTCACATAAAGCACCCAAACCGATTCTTTTTCATCAACAGTAGATTTGAACCTTTGATAAAAATCAGTCAAAATGACCGTCGCCCCGGCATTCAGGCTTGTTGAAATGGTGCTCATTCCGGCGGCAAAGACCGAGGCGATCAGCAAACCGGTTATGCCAACAGGCAAAACATTGACTATGAAATACGGAAATACACTGTCCGACATACCTTCTTGTTGAAACTCGGCCGGCAGCCCTTCCGGGAATACCTGGTAATAGACAAACAAACCTGTACCCACCATGAAAAACAACAGGGATACAGGGATGTAGAGCAGTCCCCCTGCAAATGCCGAGCGAACAGCTTCTTTTTCATTTCTGGCACTCATATAGCGCTGAATAAAATTCTGATCTATCCCGTAGTTTTGCAGGTTGATGAAAATCCCGTATATGAATACTACCCAGAATGTTGATTCTGTAAAATGAAACCCAAAACTTCCCAAACTGAATTTTTCATATCGTGCGGCCACTTCAAAATATTGTGCAACACCACCCGGCAAAGAAAACATTAGAATTACAAGGGTAATAACGGCACCGGACATCAGGATAATAGCCTGTATGGCATCGGTCCACATGACGGCTTTTATACCACCCAATATTGCATACAGCATAACGCTGATACTGGTGATGGTGATAATGATCCGCATATCCCAGCCAATAATCACATACATGGGCAATGCCAGCAGATACAGAATGACAGCCACACGCATGACCTGGGTAAGCAACCAGAATGTAGCAACATACATCCTGGCCCAGGCTCCGAATCGATTTTCCAGATAGGTATAGGCCGATGGGCTGCCGACGCTTCTGTATAGGGGAATAAAAAAGCGGATAGCCATAAAAATGGCTATTGGAATAGACAGACTGAAGACATAAGCATTCCAGTTTGACAAATAGGCAACTCCCGGAAGAGCCAGAAAACTGATACTGCTGACAAACGTGGCAAAAATGGACAAGGCGATAACCCAGGCGGGTATGGTTCCGGATCCGGTGGAGTACTCCAGCGAAGATCTGTCTTTTTGATAAAAGGACATGCCAAACACAACGATCCCAACCAGATATGCAAGAAAAATAATAAAATCGATGAAATTCATAGTTTATCCTCAAGTTGATCCGGGTATCGCTCTATGGGTTTTTTTCCATTCGATTCTTCAAACCTGGTTGATTGTTGCGCCCCCGTTTCAGAATCATCAATCATCATTATAAATAGATGGATCCCAAATAGTTGATGCAATATATCTCTCAGGACCAGATTCCTCATTCCAATAATAATATATGGTTACTATTTTCCCATCAGTCCTTTGAACCGAGCGGGAGTAACCGATATCCCAGTTTCCTCCGTCCTCTCTGAAAATTATCGGATCACTCCATGTTCTGCCATTATCATCACTTAATCTTGCTCTTATTCCGTAGGGTTCTGCCCGATGGGCGTAGGTAACGGCCAAACGCCCGTCATTGAGCTTAATGAGACTTGGAGGATTGCCGACTCCGACATCAGGAGCCACATCTGTCAGAAATTCCCAGTTTGCCCCATTATCCTTTGATATCCAACCTTTAATCAGTCTGCGATCACTTTCCCTTGTACGGACAGTAGTAAGGATCTCATGTTCCGATAATCTTACTGTTGACGGCATGATGCGAAAAACTTCAGGTTCCGGCCCGATCCAGGAAAGGAATTCCCAGTTTAAACCGCCATCACGTGTACTGACTACCAGAGTTCTGCCTTCCCTTCCATCAGATTTTCCGGCTGTCAAAAAAGCAAGCAGTTCACTTTCCCCCTCCACCAAATAATCCGTGCGTGCAGCAATCCCGGGCGTGTCAAACAGCGGAAGCGCAAACGGACCATTCCAGTTTTTCCCACGGTCATAAGAATAGTAAAAGCGCGATTGCCCTCCACCTCTATGATCCTCCATCCGGAATGTCATTGCAAAGTCGGGATGGGTGAAATTGATAGGCTCTTTCAAATCACGAATCGGAGGATAATCCACATCCGGCAGGGTGGTGCCAAAAAGCATGGCTCCCCGAGGAAGCAAAGATTTCTGTTTTTCAGGATATTCAAGATTCCATGTTTCACCACCGTCAAGACTTCTTGCCAGTAAATGGTGTTCCGGTTCATCCGGATTTACCGCATGCCCATTGCCTCGATCCATGTAATAAGCGGCACAAAAGCCGACGAGTATTTCGTCACCCCATGACCAGATCCCGTGATTGGCCGGCCAGCCACCGAAACGACCATCTTCATAGTAAACAATACCATGCCGGATACTCTCATCATCAGATTTTAAGTTCTCAGCTTCACTGCAGCCAAGATGATACAAAAAACTCAATATCAAGACTGGAACAATTATAAACCTTGTATTTTTTCTGATGAAAAACAACATATTAGATTTCATTGTAATTTCCCGTTTGAGTTATTCATGCACAAAGTACTTTTTACAGAGTTGATTATAAACCATAAAATGCTAAAATCTACTTTACTCGAATTACAAAACATATTGATCAATTATAATCTGTAGCGATCCGGCTATTATCTTTGAGTTTAAATAATTATCATGTTGAAACATGGAAACATGCATAAAAGATGTGTCTGAATTGATTTTTCCCCATGACAAATGTGAATGTAATAAAAGTTATCACAATTTCCGGCATCACAATTCCAGGTATTATCTTTCTCTCCTTCTGCTTATCACTTTCCGAAATACAGCAGGATTACAGATCCGAACCTTTTTTTCGATCGGCTGAGATTTTTGAACCCATCGATCTGCACACTCACGGAGCCTCTGTCGTAGAGTTGCCCAATGGGGATCTGCTGTCCACCTGGTTTGAGGGGAGCGGAGAGCGGTGGGCGGATGATGTGAGAATCAGGGGTGCAAGGTTTCGATCGGAGGAGGGAATTTGGAGTAAACCCTTTGAAATGGCTGATACACCCGGGTTTCCCGATATCAATCCAGTCTTGTTTATAGACGGAAAAGAGCGGCTATGGCTTTTTTGGTATACCGTACAAGCCAATCTTTGGGAGACCTCCCTGCCAAAATACCGGATCAGTTCGAATTATATGGAAGAGGGGCCTCCCGAATGGGACTGGCAGGATGTGTTACATGTCAAGCCCGGCGACAAAACCGAGCGGGGAATTCAGCCGGGAGACCGTTTTGTTGAATCGGTTAAAAGAAAGGCCGAAGAATACACGGCGTACCTGGAAAAAATCAACTCTTTCGTGGATGATGACGAAGAGGTACGAGGCAGCCGCGACTGGTGGAATTTGCGAGTGGAGAGTATGCTGGACCGAGCCAAAGGCAAGCACCTGAATCGAAGCGGGCGCTTGTATCACGAAGACGGTTCTTATACGACACAGGATATGGGCTATCCGTTGATGCGGCGAATCGGCTGGCAGACGTACAACAAACCTGTCATCCTGGATGACGGCCGGATGATTCTCCCCCTCTACTCGGATGGCTTCTGGAATTCCCTGATGGCTATTACAGATGACTGGGGTGAAACCTGGGCATTCAGTGAGCCGCTGATCGGCAACAGCAACATTCAGGCCGCGATCGGAAAAAAAGCAGACGGGGACCTGGTGGCCTATATGAGAGATAATGGACCGCCCCCCAAACGGATGCATTTCAGCAGCTCCAGTGACCGGGGGGAGACCTGGAGTCCGGTAACCTACTCTGAGCTGCCTAATCCGGGTAGTGGATGTGACATGGTTACCCTGGATAACGGAGAATGGCTGATAGTCTATAATAACACTGAAAGCGGAAGACACAGCCTGACAGCGGCCATATCGGAAAATGAAGGAGAGACCTGGAGCTGGACAAGGAACATTGAATTTGATCCGGGTGAAAATGCAACCACCAGCCACTACCCTTCTGTGATACTTGCAGATGACGGAACCATTCATGTGGTCTACAGCCATTTCTATCAGGTTCCTGAAGGGAATCATCGTACCATCAAGTGGGCTCAGTTCAACAGGGAGTGGGTGAAAGAAGGGGAAGCTGGTTTCGCTTTACGTCAGGATCTATTCGATTCCGGATCCAGTGGCCGGCCTGAAGGTTCACATGCTGCATCGCTGATCGAACTGCCGGACGGAGATATTTTGTTCTCCTTCAATGCGAAACAGATGGAAGCACCCATTGTCGAAACAAAATGGGGGAAACGCCCTGCAACCCGTGCCTATCTGTCACGTCTGGAAAGCGGTAGCGAGCATTGGACAGAACCAGCGGTGTTGGGGCGTGATGATTTGGTGGATATTCATAATACGATTTTATGGTATGATGAGGATACTCTGTACATGTTTTACACCAGGTTGGAAGGGATGGGACACGAAGATTCTACTCTGGACTTGATCACTTCACAAGATAACGGTCAGACATGGTCACAACCTCGTACCCTCCGGGAGGAGTGGGGATGGATGTTTGGTACCAACCCTCTGCGGATGAGTAATGGTGAAGTGATGATTCCGGTTTATAAGGAAAATTCACCAAATGGCGTGGGTTTTTTCATATCCGACGATGGCTTTGAAACCTGGAAGATCCATCCTTCAGATACGGATGACTGGCCTGCTCCAGGTTTAATGGCAGCAGTTGTAGAGCTGCAACCGGGTCAGTTACTCGCCTATCTGCGGGGTTCAGGACGGGCACTCGAAATCAGATCGACTGACTATGGCAGAACCTGGTCGCAACCGACAAAAACAAATATGCCCAACCCCTGGTCACGAATTTCAATGATCAAACTCAATAGCGGCCATTTGCTAATGGCTCATAATCCAACCCCAAATTCACCACGAACTCCACTTCGGTTATCGCTTTCTCGGGATGAAGGTGAAACTTGGCCCTGGTGGGTGGATGTAGAGACCAACCTTGAAGGCAGGTATGACTACCCTTATCTGTTGCAGGCTAGTGATGGAAATATTCATCTCGGGTATTCCCACAATAACAAAGAGACAATGCGGCACATTGTTTTTGATGAAGATTATGTAAAATCCGGCCAGTTTCTATTCAGTTATGAATGGTACAGCACTGGACGTTTCGAGAATGGGAAATTTCAAATTCTGAATCGTTGAATTCGACAAAAAAGGCCGGCATATTGTTGTATTGTTTACCATTTC
>SLQC01000285.1 GCA_007131625.1 Balneolales bacterium
TGACATGCAGTACTTTATCAGGTTACGGCAATGATCTTCCAGACACCGGAATCACCTACACCAACGAACCATTGACGGCATTTCCGGGTGCCGAAGGCTTTGGACGCTATGCCGAGGGAGGTCGGGGTGGAGACGTTTATTATGTAACCAATCTGAACGATGCAGGCCCCGGATCGTTTCGATACGGCATCGAGTCGGCCGACGGACCACGGACAATCTTATTTGCAGTTTCCGGTAATATCTCCCTTGAAACTCCCCTGGGAATCAACAAGCCCTATATAACCATTGCCGGCCAGACTGCACCGGGGGATGGTATTACCCTGCGCGATCATCAATTTACGGTATCAGCCGACCATATCATCGTCCGATTCATCCGTTCCCGTATGGGTGACCGACTGGGCCATTCGGCCTCTCCGGTCAGAATCGCCTCGGGCAGAAATATCATTTTGGATCATATCTCAGCGAGTTGGGGAATCAATGAGAACCTTTCCACTTCGTCACCGGCATATGAAGGAGTTCCTGAAGGTGAACCGGGAGACATTGATCTCATTACCGTTCAGTGGAGCATCATTTCTGAAGGTCTGTATGAATCCCATGCATTCCATGGCAAAACGGGACGCGCCTTTGGAGGGGTCATTCGCGGTCGACGGGAAAGTCATCATCACAATCTATATGCTCACAACAACTGGCGAAGCCCAAAAGTAGCTTGGCGAGCTCATAGTAAAGCAGACGTACGCAACAATGTTATCTACAATGCCCCCACCAGGGCAAACCATGATGGTTCGAATGATTATGTGAATTGGGCCAACAATTACTATAAACCGGGTCCCAATACAGGCAATCCCGATCCCTACGTAATCTATGATATATGGAATCTCCCACCCGATGAGAGAGTACGAATCCTCGAAGAAAATCATGGGGAAATGCATGATGTCACCCCACAGTTTTATATTGCCGGTAATTACATTGAAGGTTATCCGGAGATTTCATCCGACAATTGGGCCGGTGTTACCTTTTCCCGGGACGCAGGTCCGGAAAGCCGAATGGATGAACCGCATGACTTTCCAAAGATCAGTTATGAGCGTACCGCTCAGGAAGCTTATAAAGCTGTTCTTTCCGGAGCAGGTGCTTCTTTAGTCCGTGATCCGGTCGACCGTCGTATTATAGAAGAAGTGCGACATGGAACAGCTACGTACGGTGGTGTAAAAGGCGACAAACTCGGTATCATCGATTCCCAGGATGATGTGGGAGGATGGCCGAAGCTTCGCTCACTGGACCCACCTGTTGATTCGGATGGCGACGGGCTTCCTGACTGGTGGAAAATGGAACACGGACTTGATCATACCGACCCGGCCGAAGGCAATCGCGATCGCAATGGTGACGGTTACACCAATCTTGAGGAGTACCTTGACTGGTTGGCTCATCCCCGCGGACGTTTTCTGGATCGGCACCCGAAATTCAGCAATTGATTGTTTCTATACTTATTGGTTGCATTACGTCGAACTTTTTAATAGCATTCCTCATTCCCGGGTGCCCTGCCGCGGTAAACGATGCTTTTCCAGTTTTAAGATATTTAACATGTTATGGTTTTCAACCATGGGAAGGGAGGCCTGACTTTATTGAATCTACTTTATCGAATAAATGATCAGAATTTGGAATGAGATACATATCATCCCGTATATGTTCATAGCCGGATTTTTTGTTTTAACGGCTTGCAATCAGCGAGAATCCGCTTCCGACGGTGAGTGGATATTGCAGATGACCGAATTTAAACCGGCGCTGTTTAGTGATGATCACGTCAGCGAAGGCTTTCTCGCACCACTGGAAGATAGCCGAATCATGCTGCTCTTCAGGTTGGATCCCGGAATTGAGGGCAGCCATGTCGGAACCAATGGCTATATTGCCAAAATGACCTACGATCCCGTTCTCGATATGTGGAGTGAGGTCGAAACCGTTTATAACTCTCACCGGTACGATGACCGTAATATCCACGGGGGAGTCACAAAAGACGGGAGAATCGTACTGTTTTTTCGCAGATATAATCCCGATGGGCGCATTACGGAAGGGCGCTATTTCATATATAGCGATGATAACGGACAAACCTGGTCGGATCGGCAAACCTCTGTTGAAATATACGGCGTACCCGGTACAGGTCAGATGTTCTACAACCCGGATATTTCAAAATATATGATTATGCAGTATATCAGGGGTAAAAATGGCATACTGTTCAGTGAAGACGGTTCAGCCTGGGAGTCATCAGCCCTCGTTGCCGAAGATCAGAATACGGCACTGACCGAAATAGCGGGAGCATGGGCCGGAGAGAATAGAATTATTGCCCTGATAAGGGATGATGAACGAGAGCACGGATATCCTTTGCTGCAGGTTGAAAGTCTTGATAACGGACAAGCCTGGTCGGCACCGGAGAAAACGAATATACCCCCGGATCATCATTGGGGATGTGCCCCGCAATTGATCTATGACAGCCATCTTGACGTGCTGATCGCCATAACCAGTGATCGATATTCACGGCCGGATGAGCAAAACAGCTTGTTTGTATATACGGCCCGGCCCGATGATGTCTTCGGTAATCCCGGAAACTGGACACTTCAGTATGAATTGCTTCGCCCCTGGGCTGACGAGGGTTTTGAAGGTGACCGGCCTCTCAATCAAAACTTTTACGGCTATCCTGCCATTGCTCCGATAAATGACGGGGAGTATCTCGTTGTCTTCACCGAGCGAGCCCGAATGCATGGAACGGAGCAAGCAGACCTGTACTATTTCAGACTGATTTTAGATTGAGAGAGTTTCTTTTAGTGGACGTGCCGATGGTAACCATGCCATGCTTATCGAGATAAGAAATTGTTATCAAGGGAATGATCCGTTTGCTATAAGTCCTCGGAACCCGGCTGAAGTATTTTTACCGGTGGCGGGGTGGATACCCCTTCGACCAGCCAAATATTTCGAAAGCGAACTGGATCGCGGTGATCTTGCAGGTAGAGTTCTGCAGCCGGGACTTCAGACCGACGCCCTCCGGCGCCGGTTCCTCCTTCCAGTTCAACATTATAATGTTCCAGTACTCCGTTTAAATAGACGGTAAAACGGGCATTCTCAACCTTGTTGCCGTCTTCATCGAAGCGAGGAGCCCGAAAAAATACATCGTAGGTCTGCCAGGTCAACGGCGGATAACTGGCATTTACTCTGGGAGCTATCTCGTTGTACAGTGAAGCATTGCCTGAAATAGTCGGGGTGAGAGTGTAGGAGTCAAGAATCTGTACTTCATAGCGGTTTTGTATGTAGATTCCGCTATTGGTCAGGCCACGCCGGGTGTAAGGTATAAATGCCAGTTTTGCTTCCACATGAAGCCGCATATCCTTGTAATGATCTTTGGTTTTTGCTCCTTCCTTGAGAAGTCCGTCTTCGGTCATTTCGGTGTTCTCATCCCAGTAATCCAGATGTGTTCCATCAAAGAGGACGATAGCATTTTCAGGAGGTGCCATGCCAAGTGTGGGACTTTTGCGATGCACTCTTTTAAAATGCCCCATGTAGTTGTTTTGTTTATCAAGAGCAGTAATGAGATTGTGGTTAAACTGAAAATGTAGGGGGAAATCACCATCGACTCTGAGTGTGTGGTCCTCATAACTCCCTTCCAGTTCAATGATATCATTTTCTGATACGGGATCTGGCCCGTCACCAGGCAATCCACCATAATAGAGAACAGCCCGAAACCGGTTGTTTCCGTAAATGGCTACCTGTAAACTCATATCCGATGCCTTTTTACCATTCCTCAGGCTCAATGACCCACTATACTCGCTCTGCATGGAAAAGCCTGGATAGGTCCGGGCTTCATCCAGGGTGATATATGCCTTATCAATGATATCCATTGAAAGAAAACAACCAATAAGCGCCACCATGCTTAAAGTTTTTATCATCGCCAATGTCATGGTCCTGGTTCTCCTTTTTAATAAATGAATTTTTGCAATTGCTTGTGAATCTGCAGGCAATATAGGGAGATATGAGTGATATAATTTACCTTGCTAATATCTGTTGCAAAATAGTATCATTCAATAATCAAGTCTGAATATATTAACCTGACGGCTGTCCGTGTGCGAAGGAAACAAGAAATGTAGATGGACCTTTCACTATGCGGACTCATCACCCCGCTGGATCGCCCGTGCAATACGGATTCCCATTTCCACCCCTCTCAATACAGCAAGCCCGCGAAGGCGTCCAATGTAGGAATATCCGGAATCGGAGTTCATGTGAAGATTACGAAGTATATGCTGACCGTGATCCGGGCGAAATGGAATAACAAGATCGGTTCTCCCTTCGGCATACCTGCGCTCCTGTTCAAGAATTATGTTATAGATGACTTTTTCCATTTCCACATCGCCTTTAATGTGAAGTGCTTCATGGAAGGAGCGACCCTTCTCCCGTTGAATATTCCTCAAGTGAAGGAAATTAAATCGGTGGCCGAGCCTTTTGACCATGCCCGGCAGATCGTTGTCGGCACGGACACCATAGGACCCGGTGCAAAACGTGAGGCCATTGTAAGGAGAATCCAGGACTTTCAGCAATTCCTGTGCGTCGGTTTCGGTACTCACCACTCTTGGTAGACCAAACAACGGAAACGGGGGGTCATCGGGATGAATAGCCATCCGAACACCGGAGGCTATGGCAACAGGAGCTACTTCCCGGATAAATTTATGCAGGTTGTTTTTCAGAATCTCGGCGCTAATCTCGTTATAGGTATCCAGAATAGACTGAAATTCTTCAAGTGTATACCCTTCTTCTGAACCGGGCAGACCGGCAAGTATATTATTGGTCAACTTTTCTATCCCCCCGGAATCCAGACTATGATAGTATGCCTCCGCTTCGGCAATCAGGCTTTTGTCGTAGTCCTCTTCCGCTCCCGGCCGTTTCAGGATAAACAGGTCAAATGCAGCTAATGCCGTCTCATCAAAACGCAGACAGGTATAGCCCCTGGACATTTCGTATTCCAGATCCGTACGGATCCAGTCAAGCACCGGCATGAAATTATAGCATAACACAGGAATGCCGGCTTTACCCATGTTTTCAACCGACTCTTTAAAATGATCTATATAAGTTTTGTAGTCACCGCTTCTGCGTTTAATATCTTCATGAACCGGTATACTTTCCACAACAGACCATATTAGACCGGAATCTTCGATTAATTTTTTTCGTTTCTCAAACTCCTTCAGCGGCCAGACCACTCCGGTTGGTAAGTAATGCAGTGCGGTTACAACACCTGTGATATCCGCCTGACGGATCGCGTCCAGTGTTATGGTATCATCCGGTCCGAACCACCTCCATGTTTTTTCCAGTTTCATGTCCATTATGGAAAATTCGTTATTTATACATTAGAAAGTACTTTATTTACTCACTTTACTTGTATCGTATATAATTTAACATGCAGTTTGAATTATTCAACCCGACAAGGCAATCAATATCAAAGTAAAAGTCTATTACTTCGGTAACCAGGAAATCCTTAATTGACAAATTCCCAACCCTTTTCTAAAAATTCATCATACTTGTTTAGAATTTAGCCGCTGTCAACAGCTTCTTAAATTGATGCTATGCACATGGCAGTTCCCGAAGTTTCATCAGGGGTTTCCAGTTGGATAAAGTACTATTCCGGCAATATTATTTTCAATATCCAGGTAATATGATGTACCTGTATTGATTTGATATAAAGCCTGATCGCGATAAATATCACTAATTTTATCATCTAGCACCGAGGCGATCATCAATACCTTCGTTACAAAATACATAGTATCAGGAATAGTCAAATCAATACACCTCCACCACAAATGTGCAATTAGCCACCGCAATCTGATGCTACTTTAAAGAGCCACAATCAGGTGACGCCAGAAACTGCCGCTATCAGATGCAGCCATAAAGAGCCACAATCAGGTGACGCCAGAAACTGCCGCTATCA
>SLQC01000073.1 GCA_007131625.1 Balneolales bacterium
ATCTCGTTTTCAAAAAGCGCCAGCCGGTTTTCGGTCAGCTGAATATACGGCCCGTAGCTGTCATTGAGCTGACCGGCCATCTCGTAGTCCTCGCCCCGGAAGGCCAGACGGATTTCCAGGAGCAGGGCCGTCTCCACAGCCCGGCGCACGTCATATGAGTCGCCGAATTCCGTGGATATCCTCGAGCGCCGCGACGCCCATTCAGCGATGATGGACAGAATTTCGTCCCGCAGTCCCAAAGCGTCATTTCGGTCCATGCGCATATAGATATACAGATCTGTAAGCCGACGGTCGTTATGCACGCGGTAGGGGTCTTCTTCCAGCTCATCGATCAGATCCAGCAGCATTTCCCGGCGTTGCTCCTCGGCCGAACCCGTCGATTTGGCCAGAGGGGAACCGGCATTGGCTGTCTGGTCACTCGAGATGTGATTGGAAAAGTTAACCGAACCCACAAACCAGGAGGAGCTTGCCCCGCCTGAGCTTCCCCAAAAAGTATCTACCCCTTGTACGGTATGACTGGTATTCCAGTTGGCAATGAGCTCATCGGGCATAGGGTCACTCACCGTGTTCAGGCCTCCCTTCGATCCATCCCCCAGAAAGGCCATCGAACTGCTGCTTACATGAATCTCCGTGGTTTCCTCCTCGCCGATGAAGCGATTCAATCCCTCTTCTTCGGCATCGTCTTCATACAGCCAACCATCCGAACTGAAGGCCAGCCGCAATCCCTGCCAGTGATGATCTTCCAGAACATTTAAAAAGAAATCTTCGACCACCGAATTGTTGGAAAAGATGCCGGCAAAAGCTTCCTCAAAAGTATTTTCTGAAATCTCGGTACTTTGGATATTAACCAGCTGCAGTCCATAAGTGTTTGGGACCTCGACATAATTTTGATAAAACCGGACGAAAGACAACCCTTCAAGGGTGACCGCATTGCCCGGTGCAAAGGCAAAATGGGAGCGGCGAATGTCAGCAACGTCCCCCAAACCGCCGTTAATGGTAACCGGAACCCTGCTGATGTCGGCATGCCATATGGTAGCCCCGTTATCGGCAATGATGTCATTGCCGGCCAGGACACCGTTGCTGTTAATGGTCACCCGGTCATTAGGATGTCCCAGGATCGATAAATCACCGTCGACAATGATATTTATGTCGTCCTCATTGAAGTTTACGGTTACTCCCTCCTCGATTTCAAGGCCGGCACCGGATTCGACGATCAAATCGCCTTCGAGGTTCAGCACCGTGCCGGCCAGGATGACCAGGTCGGCTCCGTCTTTCACGGTGATGTCCTCAATAAGCGTGACCACACGTCCGTCACCGCCCAGGGTGGCGCCGTGATTTTCGATGGTGTATTTGAGGGCTTTATAGGCATTGACCCGGCCATAACCCATCTCCTCATTCCAGCATAAATCCTGGCGAGCTCCCGCTCCCATGGTATAGGTATAACTGCCAACTTTCTCCGCTGTGCTTTCTATAATATATCTGAGCTCATCAACTGTTAAAGATTCATTAATGGATAATATGAGAGATGCAATTCCGGAAGCGTGTGGTGCAGCAAGGGAAGTTCCCCAACCCCAGATCGTGTAATTCTGATTTTCGTAATCGTCTTCTTCATCAAGGAGCGTTCCATCATGCCAAGGATGAAATAACAATGGTTCCTGATCCTGGTTTACTCCATTTGGCGGCTGTCTGTCAGTAGTGGGAATCAATACACCGGGTGCCATCACATCAAGACCAGTTCCGTACCTGCTTTTCCAATCTGTTTCTGTATCACAGGATACCGGATTGACCCGTTCATCGCACATACTAGACGCCCCAACTGCCATAACGTTTGGCAAGGATGCCGGATATCGCAATTGTGTTGTGTGAGCTTCAAGAGAGTTTCCAGCTGCAAATACTAAAAGTGTCCCCAGACCATTTCTTCCATATGTCAACGCACTATCAATAGCTTCTTCTAAGATATTCGATTGAGTACCCAGACTCCAGGAATTATTAATAATATGGGCACCATTTTGCCAGGCAAAGCGAATTCCGTCAGCTTTCTGCTCGCAAATATTTGGACCATCCGTAAGGCTGTGACTAATAGTCATCAGCTGACCTTTAGAAGCTATTCCAGCCACTCCTTCATTATTATCGGAATCCGCACCTGCAACACCGGCCACAGTCATGCCATGATCACCGTAAATAAGACTGGGTGATTTTCCCGTTTGACTGTCATAACTTGACCCATGAATATTCGGCAAATCCGGATGATCCATTTCCAGTCCTTGATCTAACACGGCCAGAATGATCCCTGAATGGGATTGAGTAATTTTCCAAGCATCCAGAGCCTGAATATCACTTCCGGCGAAACCTCCGTATTGGCCGGTATTGTTCATGTTCCACTGATCATCAAATTTAGGATCATTAACAGTCTCAATTAATACTCCTTGTATAAAATCTGGCTGTGCGGCACTAAAGTAACCGGTTTCATAAAATAGATTGGCCATCTCCAATGAATTGCCCGTAGATTGGCGATCACAGGCCAAGGTGTGCCATAAAGGCATGAACTGGTTACGACTTTTTATTTTCACACCATGCGTTTGCGCCAGTTCTTCCAATAGTCTGACATCATCGGCTTTGTGCAACCTGACATAAAACAGGTGTGACAGGCCCACTTCATCACCATTTTTTGTATAAAAATACGGCGCATGATAGGTGATTCCCACGGAAGACAAATCTAATTCAGCTTTATTGTCCTCAACTGCAGTCCAGTAACTAATTTTTTCAGTACTTCCCGGTTTATGAGGAATCCGGGCTGCACTGAACTCAAACCGTTTAATCTCATAAATACGCTCTCTGCTTGTTTGAATTTGCTAATGCAAAGTTTGTAATTCCGGTTTCTCATCAAACAGAAGAAACCATTTATCGGTTTTGAGTTGAAGTGGTTGTTTTTCTCCATTATACCAATAATATTGTTCGGTAGATTGGGCAGTTACCGCTGATGCCAGCAACATTACGACGATGATATACGAAGCAAGTTTCATGATCTTTACTCCAGATTTGATCGGGATCCCCAAAAAACATTGAATGTAACAGGATGCCCTGAATATTCACGTTTTAACATAACCATGTAACTCCCTCTTACACCCATTGTGGCAGTACCTGCGGTAATTTCGATTCTATAAGACAACGTATCACAGGACAGGTATACATTTTGCTCTTTTACATGTATCCAGTGTGGCATTCCCCGTGTTACTCCGACCAGCAGAAAATATTCGTCAAGATCGATTTCAGGTGCCCCATCATTACAAATGATATAACGATCAAAATCTTCCTGTTCCGTAATTATCAGCTCGACATCGCTCAACTCTTCAGGACCAAAGTCTGACATACGGGATCTCAACTCTATATTTTTCCAATTAGGCCGGCACAGACTCACACCATCATGTCCTCCGGGAAGCGGTACTCCGGGACTTCGATTCAATTCCACAAATGAAACGGCTGTCTCCTCCTTTTCGCAATTAATATGCGGACCGCTATCAAAAAGATTGCAGCTTGTCAGAAAGAAGAGCCATAGTATAGCTGATATAGGGATTTTTTTCATTGTATCATCGGCCCTGATGATAATGATCAAATATACATGCTTTTACATAAGGTAGTGTAATCCCTGATAAAGTCAAGATAAATATTATTTTTTTTTAATAAATGATAACTGAAGCTGCTTATGTCCTTATTAAATTAAAAAAGATTTCAATGGTGAATGACAACCTATCGCGACTCGATAAGCCGGCTTCTAAAGATCTTATGGAATAGCCCTAAACGGATTCTGACAGCGGATCACACCGTCGTTACCTGCAACCATACAGTATATCGGTTCGCTCATCATACCATAAATCGCGTATGAATCTCAGTTCCGATGATTTCTCTATTTCATGTACTGTTTCACTATAGTCTTTGGAAACAAAAAGACCGGAGCCTCCGGATAAAACCACCCCTCCAATATTCGGGTGCGTCAGAATCGAATGTCTTCCATCAAGCTCTGTATAGTTGTATTCACGAGCCCTCCACTCTCCTCCAACCTCGTTTGAGCGAATGACCGGTGACCCGTCATAACCCAGATAAATGATATCGGCATCCATGGCATCAAATGCCATGGAAGTAATACTTCCGACCGTAAAAGAATTTCTGACTATCTCCCATGTTTTTTCCTGATCTTCCGATTTATAAAATATAATGACTGTCCGTGACCTATAACATCAACACCATCGATATTGTAAACCGGTATGCAACAATCGTTCAAATTGGTTTTTCTGATCATATCTGCGATTAAATTTCCAGCAGAACTTGTTCAGATAGTTCTGAAGATAAGGTGAATGAACACTATGGTGAATTCCCAATATCACACGCTTGACATTACTTATAGCCGTATGAACCCAGGTAAAGAGTTTGCTTATCCGTTTTGGGTCATTGGAAATGGTAATATGATGCCGATTGACTATTTGATCCAGAATGTTGTAACTCTTGTGACCATCGGTGTGGAGAGTTGCCGATTCATCTATTTTTCCATCTACCAGAGATTCCACATGTTTACCGGTTATATTCGAAACCACTTGCATGGTCAATTTACCGCATTTTCGGCCCTCTTTGCGATTTTTCTTTCGAAACTGGTTGGCCGTTGGTTCCGATTCCACGGCAATCAGTACACCGGCTTTACCGGTAGATCCGCGACCGGCTTTATTAGGCTTCTGATGCGGATCACCAACCTCAAAAAAAGCGTCATCCAATTCAATATAGCCGGTAAGTTCGTATTCGCTGTCTCGTTTGCCCATTACAGTACGAATTTTATGAAGCATGTACCAAATCGGTTCATATCGCTTATATCCCAGCTGCCGCTGAAGCTCCAGTGCCGTAAAGCTCTTTTTGGTGGCCGTTACCAGGTGAATAGCCATCAACCACAAGCGGTAAGGAAGTTTGGATTGTTCCATGATCGTCCCGCTTCGCAGTCGCTGGCGGGCACCACAATTTTTACATTGGAACGATTCCACGGTCTGTTGCCAATAATGCTGGTCATATCCGCATTTGCGACATATGACGCCTTGTTTATCACGAAGCTGTTTAACAGACATCAGGGCACTGTACTCATTGGGAAACCGTTCATTGAATTCCATCAAATTCATAATATGTGCCGATTTTGTGTGAATAGTTACGATTATCACACATATAACGCACATATCATCTAATTATTATATAAAACGGACAGTCATTTAAAATATTGGTGCCATGTAGCCACTCTCTCCAAATGCCCATACAATATCCAGGTCGATTGTGTGCCAGGCCATTCCAAAACGTAACGCAGAAGGATTATCATTTTCCGGCCTAACTTGCTTCCACTCAAAGCCGCTGTCTTCGGATCGATAGATGGTTCCGCCACCCGCAAGCAACAAGTCGGGATTATGTGGCGACCGCACTATATCCCGAACCCCCAAAAATTTTCGATCTGGAAAACGATAAGCCTGGCAGTTTTAAAAGTTATCGACTTGATAATCTTATAGTTCAGAGTTATTTTTTTTCATTATACCAATAATAGTGTTCGGTAGATTGAATGATTTCAAATGTGCCTGTACGGGCCTCTCCAGATAGCATATTTTTCATCCCACTCCCACCCCGGAAGATGTATATTCGTTTTTTTTAGTGGCCAATGGCCTTTCAGTCGTTTTGACACCGATTCCTGACCTGGAACGGCACTTATAGAAGCCGCCTGTTCTACACTGATGGCACCTACGGCAGCCGCGTTTGTAATGGCGTCAACAGGTGATGCCTGCCTGGTAACAGCATAAAGAAATCCTGCAATGGCGCAGTCTCCCGAGCCGGTTGTCCCAACTACCTGTGTTTCAAAACACGGTTTTAAAATTTCCAGATTCTCCCACCCTGTAAAGGATTGATTGGCAGGATCTATTTTCGATAAACGATCAGCAT
>SLQC01000079.1 GCA_007131625.1 Balneolales bacterium
ATTATTGGCGCCGAGGCCGGAAAACATGTCTGGTGTGAAAAGCCCATGGCCCTGACGGTGGGTGAATGTCAGTCTATCATTAATGCGGCAAAGAGCAACCGGGTGCAGTTGACCATAGGCTACCGGATGCAACACGAACCCAATACACAGACCATCATCCGCTACGGCAGGGAAGAGACGTATGGAAAAGTAACAGCGGTCAGGGCCGGTGGCGGGTTTAACGGCAACTTTCCGGAAGGAGACTGGCGGACCATAGCCGCGAAGGGTGGCGGATCGTTATATGATATGGGTGTTTATCCCATCAATGCCGCACGTTATGCCACCGGTATGGAGCCGGTTGCTGTAAGCGGCACACAAAGCACAGAAAGGAGAGAGATGTTCCCCGATGTGGATGAAACTACGGTTTTTGAACTTGAGTTTCCGGACGGGGTCCGGGCAAAAGGGGAGTGCAGTTTTGGGGCATCCATGAATTACCTGGACATAGAATGCACGGACGGCTGGTACCATCTGCGGCCGTTTCTTTCGTACAGCGGTGTGCAGGGAGAAACCAGCGACGGAACCCGTTTGCCGCCCGATCCGGACCATCAGCAGGCCCGGCAGATGGACAATGACGCCCTTGCTATCAAAGAAAACAACGCGCCCACTGTCCCCGGTGAAGAAGGACTGGCCGATGTCCGGATAGTGGAGGCCATCATGGAGTCGTCACGGAGAGACGGCGCCCGGATTGATCTGTAAGTTTTTTGGCTGTTGACCATCAGAAGTTTTTGTGGAACCAGGACTTTTCAAACAAGACTTTTTCCCAATGGCGGATGACACTCGACTTTTTCATATCCACATCCGCGGAGTAGAAATCCCCGCGCACTTTGTTGGCTGAATGGTCACCCACTTCCAGGATGTATTCGCCCTGTCCGTCAAAGGTTTTGTTCGGGTTTTTGCCGGCGATTTCCCTGGCAATGTTATGGGCTACAACGTTTGCCTGTTGTTTGGCTATAATACCGGATTTTGGAAGCAATTCACCGGATTCAAGCATGATACTCGTGATGTCACCGATGGCATAAACATTGGGGAACGAGGTCTCCAGCGTTTGGCGGTCTGCTTCTATCCATCCGGATTTTTTACATAACCCCGACTTTACGATGACAGAAGGGCACTGGTGAGATGGAGTATAGGCCAATAACTCAAAATCAGTGGTTTTGCGTTCACCCGAATGGGTACTGAAGGCCAGTTTTTCATCGGTCGTTGCGATAAGCTCATGTTCGGGCAAATACCTGATGTCTTTTGACTCCAGCAAGCGTCTTACTTGATTGGAGACTTCCTTACCGGCAAAGGCCATGGGCTCATGTTCCGGTGTGTAGAGGGAGATCTCCGTCTGTTCCCGCAGACCTTTTTCGCGGATGTAACTCTCCACAAGCATGGCGGCTTCATAGGGTGCCACCGGTGACCGGAATGGAAGAGATGAGACGACAAGGGCGATTTTTCCCCCCTTGAAATCTTTCAATTGCTCATAAAAGGACTTTGCACCGTCCAGGGTGTAGAAATTGTGTCCCAGTTTATGCAGGTTGCGTTCCGAAGTCTGTTCAACTCCCAGTGAAACTACCATATAATCCCCCTTGTAGTGCTCTCCATTTACCGTCACGGAGATATTTCCGGGGTCTACGGTTTCAATTTCACCGTTGATTACTTCCACGCCGCCAACTTCCGTTTTGCGGATATCCCGATGAAGCTGCTCCGGTTCACGTTTGCCGACCATCAGCCAGGTAAGCGACGGGGCGTAGACACTCTTTTCCTCTTTTTCAAAGACCAGAATTCTGGCAAGATTAATTCCGTCTTCATTGCCGATTTTTCTGTTCAATTCTCTTGCGGCATTGATTCCACCAATTCCGCCGCCCAATACTAATATCGTTTTTCCCATTGTTCTTTAATTTTTAGTGTATTCGGGTGTTATGCTTTCATTTCAAATGGTTCCACCGGAAGTCCGTTTGCTTTCCATTCCGGAAATCCTTGCTCCAGCCTGGTTGCCTTATACCCGTGCCGGGTTAACAGATCCACGGCATCATCAGCCATTACACAGAGAGGCCCCCGGCAATAGGCTACGATTTCTTTGTCTGCCGGAAGCTCATTAATCCTTTCATGAAAATCCGGGAGAGGAAAGGAAAGTGCTCCTGCGATATGAGCGATTTTGTACTCCTCTTCAGGACGGACATCAATAATTATTACATCATCACCCTTCATTTTATCGCTGAGTTCCTCTTTTGTGATGATATCGAGATGATGCTGTTTGCTCCGGTAATCTTCTACCAATCGGGAGATCTCGGCATTTTGTGAAAAACCCAGCTTTCTCAATGCGCACCAGGTTTCAAAAACATGCCGGCCGGCCAACCGATAGTAGACATACTTACCTTTCCGTTCTGTTTCGAGCAGTTTTGCCTGTTTCAGCACCTGGAGATGCTGAGAAGCATTTGCTACCGTCAGACTGGTGTTTTCTGAAATATAGGCTACTGAAGATGGCCCCTGTGACAATAAGTCCATTATCTCCAGTCGATGGGAATTTCCCAAAGCCCTGGTGATGTCGGCCATCTCATTATAGATTTTCCTGTTAAACAGTTGTTTGTTCATATAGTTACTCCTGTTTCTACAGCAATATACAAATATCCTATTATCAATCAATAGAATAATTGATTGATAATACAAAAAAAATAACGCACCGATTCCGGCTTGCCGGTTAATTGCATATATTAACAGTAAAGCATAAATTTATTCTCATCGGCTTTCATCAAATATGTGGTGTAAGTCATCAGGTGCTTCAATTTTTAACATTTAAACTGGTACCCGTTGAAACTTGCATACATCGGAACATATCCTCCAAGACAATGTGGAATCGGAACTTTTACGAATAATCTGTTCCATTCCACAGTTAGGAGCAATAAAAAGAAAAGGAATTCAGTCCAAGGTCTGGTAGTGGCGCTGGATGACCAGGATGAGACGTATAATTACCCGGAAGAGGTAAAACTGTCCATTCGACAGGAACATCAGCGCGATTATCTGGAGGCGGCGAAATTTATTAATATCAGTGGGGCCGATATCTGCATTCTTGAGCATGAGTTCGGGATATTTGGCGGACAGAGCGGGGCATATATTCTGCCGCTGCTTTACCGGCTTGAAATCCCCTTGATGGTTACCCTCCATACCATTGTTAAGAGCCCATCATACAACGAAAAGGCGGTATTGCGTGAAATATGCAAAATGGCCCGGAAAATTGTAGTGATGAGCCACAAGGCCATTGAATTCTTAACAACTATTTATGGTGTCGATAAGAAGAAAATAGAATTTATCGAACATGGAGTACCGGATCTTCAATTCAGCCAGCATCTGTCCAAAAAGGAATTCAATCTTGAAAACAGAAAGCTCTTGCTGACCTTCGGTCTGCTAAGCCGGAATAAAGGCATTGAAACCGTAATCAATGCCCTGCCCGGGGTTGTTGAAAAGCATCCGGATGTATTATACATGATTTTGGGGAAAACGCATCCGAATGTGATCCGTCAATCAGGGGAGGAATATCGTACCTATCTGCAGCGACTGGTGAAAAAGTTGAATCTTGAAAATAATGTATCCTTTTTAAACGAATTTGTAGATCAGGAAGAGCTGTTCAAATATCTGTCGGCGTCTGATATTTATATCACTCCCTATTTGAATGAAGCCCAGATAACAAGCGGAACCCTGGCATATGCCATAGGTACCGGATCGGCGGTGATATCAACCCCGTACTGGCATGCAGCGGAACTACTGGACAACGGCAGGGGCAGGTTATACAATTTTGGAGATTCTGCAGAACTAGCTGCGATTTTCATGGACTTGCTGGACAATCCGGAGGAAATGAAAACACTGCAGGAAAAAGCCTATACGTATGGCCGGACTATAACCTGGCCGAAGTCGGGTGCCAAATATCTTGCCGTTGCCGAAAAAATTCTGGAAGAAAACCCGAAAGTAGAGGTGGTGAAAGACACAACCATTGATCCGATGATGCTGCCACCGTTTTCATTGGTACACATCAAAAGGTTGACCGACGATACCGGTATCATCCAGCATGCCAAATTCGGAATCCCCAATTTAAAAGATGGCTACTGCCTTGATGACAATGCCAGGGCATTACTTATGGTGCTTATGGCCTATCAGCAAAAAAAGGACACCACAGCTCTTGAAATGGCGCCCATTTACCTGAGTTATATCCACTATTTGCAAAACAAGGATGGCACATTCCGAAATTTTCTGAGTTTCAACCGCAGTTTTCTCGATGAAGTGGGTTCTGAAGATTCGTTTGGAAGAGCCATATGGGCACTTGGATTTCTTTTAGCCAATGCCCCAAACGATGCGTATTACCAGACCGGCAGGGAGTTGTTTACAAATGCACTTCCGAACTTCACCAAATTGCGATCTATCAGGGCGATTGCCAGTACCATGATCGGTATCAGCTATTATCTCAAGATTAATCCCGGCGACGACGCGTTGATTGAGAAAATGCGAATACTTGCAGGGAAATTAATCACACAGTACGAAGCAGAAAAAAACCCGGACTGGAAATGGTTTGAACCTCTGCTGGCCTATGAAAACGGGTTGTTGCCCCTCGCCCTGCTGCATGCGTCTACCATTCTTAATGATGAAAAAATAAAGGAAACAGCACTGGAAACGATGGAATTCCTTACGGCAAACACCCTTAAGGATGGATATTTGTCCATTATCGGAAATGAAGCGTGGTACAGAAAAGGTGCTGAGCGGTCACAGTATGCCCAGCAGCCGATTGATGCGCTGGCCATGGTTTTGATGTACCATCAGGCTTTTCATGTTACAAAAGATAAAACGTATCTGAACAAACTGTTTACCTGCTTCATGTGGTTTCTCGGGGAAAATGATATTCGAATGAGCTTGTACGATTTTGAAACCAAAGGGTGTTGTGACGGTATTGAGAAATACGGAATAAACCGAAATCAGGGTGCTGAAAGCTCACTGGCTTACCTGATTTCGCATTTAACCGTACTGAAGGCATTTGAGGAGATTGAAATGAGTGTTTCCAAAGCTGAAAGTTGACGGTTGTCGCAATAAATAATTGCGGATCATAGCGATGGTGGATGCAGTGGCAGCCGGCGGTTCCTGAATACCGTATACAGAATATGAAGCAAGACCATCACATATTGGATTCGGCCACATTATAAATGTCATTATCTTTTCGGAGGGAGTCCTTTAACAATGCCTGTAACAAGATATCCGCAGAACCCGATCCTGACCAGGGAGGATGTACCCTATCCGGTTGCCACTGTACACAATGCCGGGGTCGTGAAATACAACAACCGGTACATCATGATATTCCGGGCCCACAAACATAACGGCAGAAGTATCCTGGGTAAAGCGGTCAGTGAGGATGGTTACCACTTCACCGTGGAGCGTGAATCTTTCATGGTGCCGGCAGACGAGGGCCTGTTCAAAGAATATGAGGAGTACGGGGTGGAAGATCCCCGGATTGTCTTTCTGGAGGGCGAGTATCTGATCACCTACAGCGCCTATTCCCGGCATGGCGTTCGCATTGGTCTGGCAAAAACCGTGGATTTTGAATCCGTTGAACGTTTTTCGCTCATCACCGAAGCTGATTATCGCAATGTGGTAATTTTTCCGGAAAAGATTAGCGGTCGGTATGTGCGGCTGGATCGCCCCCATTCCGAAATTTCGCCGTGGGCCATCTGGATTTCCTATTCTCCCGATCTGAGATACTGGGGTGAATCGCGGCTAATCATGAAGCCCCATCCGTATCACTGGGATGAAATGAAGATAGGTCCCGGCGCACCGCCGATTAAAACACCGCGCGGCTGGTTGAATATTTATCACGGGGTTTTTCCGACGATGGACGGATCGGTTTACCGGCTGGGGGTTGCGCTGCATAACCTGGAAGATCCCTCTCAAAT
>SLQC01000356.1 GCA_007131625.1 Balneolales bacterium
CAGATTAAGAATAAATAATAAAATTGAACTGTTTCAATGATTATTCCACCGTTACTATCCTGTACATTCAAAGGATTCTTGATTATTAAAGACTCATTCAAAGTCAATGCCAACAATTTACAATCGCATAATAACATAAAAGCACTTATTTACGTGAAAAACACTGCAGTTCCATAAGCAAGTTCGCTACCAATTACAACAATTTCAAAATAATCGCGTCAACCAGTACAATCCCTTTAGCAGTTAATCGCAACGGATCAACAGGCGCAACCAGTCCCTCTTTTCGAAATAATTCGAGTTGTTTCCTCTGGGTGATATTCAAAGAATAATTATAGCGGGACGACAACTCTGATTCCGACACTCCTTCGCGGGTCCGCAATCCCATCATGATGCGCTCATTGGCAAGTGTTTGCAAAGTAAGAGACTCTTGACCAGCGAAGGACTCTCGGATTTCTGGCTGATTCACTTTTTTGGGATTTTGTGAGGCAAACACTTGTCCATATGCGTGAATATCTGGCGAATTGTTGAAGCGAATCGCGGATTTTCTGTCACCTGCCCAAAAAAAAGAGTGGGCGGCCGGACCCAGTCCCAGATAATTTTCATGCTGCCAGTACGCTGAGTTGTGCACAGCTTCGTGCCCGTGTTTCGCAAAATTGCTCACTTCATATTGTCGGATGTCGTGCTTCTCCAGCTTCTCCCGAATCAGGTGGAATTGCGCGGCTACATCGTCATCATCCGCCGGTTTCAATCGTCCCAGTTTGTGTTGTTTTCCGAGGCGCGTTTTCGGCTCGATCGAGAGCGCGTAAGCCGAAATGTGTGGAGGCCGGTACGCCAAGAGCTGACGAAGGTCATCCCGTAATTGCTTCATTGTCTGCCTCGGATTTCCAAATATCAGATCCACACTGAACGATGTAAATCCGGTATCCGATACCAGCTCAAGTGCGTGATGTGCCTGCCGGGATGTGTGTGCGCGGTGCATGAACTCAAGCAGGTCGGGCTGAAACGACTGCACCCCTATACTCAAGCGCGTAACTCCCAAATGCTTCAGTCCGTGCAGATAACCCGCCGAAATATCCTCGGGATTCACCTCGACCGTGAATTCACAGAGCCGGGACAGATCAAACCGTTGTCGAAGTACATCGATCAACCGCTCAAATTGATCCAGAGACAACCGCGACGGTGTGCCACCCCCAAGATAAATTGTCTGCATTGGCTCCGATGAAAATGAGCAGAAGTCGGGTAAGATGGTATCCGACATAATTTCATTCACCAATGCATCCACAAATATCGGTATCAGCTGATCCCGAGTCACAAAATAGAAATCGCAATACGAGCACGCCTGTTTGCAAAACGGAATGTGAATGTAGATGCCGCTCACGAAATTACCTGACCGATGGTTTATGTTTCAGAGATACTTTTTTTGCAAGTTATACACCGAATGATATTATGCAAGGATATCCCGGAAACTTTCCCATTAGTCGGGATTCAAAGTTGTTGCTATTCAGCAAAAAAGACATCAATCATCAGTCACCAAATAGAAAGGCTGCGTGTAGATAGTCCCCTCACTGCCTTCAATTTCAGCTCTGACAAACAAACTATATTCCGGTATATCCGAATCCGAGATTGAAAAGCCATGGTGGATCGTTTCGGTTTCGTCGGTATTCGGATTATGTGTCCTCCATCTGATTTCGTCAACCAGATTGTCGTTGTCAATTGTCAAAGCTACCCGGTGGTCTGAAACTTCTACATCTATGATATTGAATGCTCTTCTATTATACTGTTCAGAGGGCTTCCAGAGATAGGAGTAACCATTTTGCAGCGCTTCCATCACATCCGGTGCAGAGCCGTCCTGGATATCAGGATGCATCGAGCCCGGTCGAAAATTTTCCAGCAATATCACATCTCGATTCCAGGCCAGGGTACCCTCATGATGCATATCATCTTCACCATACAACCAAATAGGTCTTTCAGCACCTCCAAGCAAATGTTGGACTTTGTCATAAAAAGCGCGGTCTTCCGGGTGATTATCTTCTCTATTGTAGATGGACTGTCCTATCAGAATATCATACCTCAAATACTTATCGACATACCAGTGAGCGGTCAACCCCCACCTTTCAACATATCGACCGGGATGGGCAAGGTAGGCGAACCCGCCGAGCTCTTTGATTTTTTCGAAGGAATCAATTTGCGTATCGCCATCATAGGAAAGAGCATTAAACACGCTGATGGTATGATGATGACCAGATAGTTCATTTCCTTCCACTGAGACCATTCCTAGTTCCACGGGATCACGGTCTTCCCACGGTTCGTTGTGTATTTCCTCGTAAGTCATGTTGTCTTCCGTCGGGTTTTCAACATGCTTGATGGTCTCATAAAGCTCGGAAAGTTTGGTCCAGGGATAAATGGTATTTATATAATCACTGGGTACATCATAGCTATGGGCGGCCAATGTCAGAATTTCATAGCCTTCTTCGTGGTACCGGTCGACGGTCTGGTGGGGATCATATTCTTCATTTCCAAGACCAGGATGGGTGTGAAATTCAGAATCATGATGTGTTATTTCACTCCAATTCAGATCCTCGTAAGGTGATGTGAATGTTCTGTGCGGAGATTCTGAACATCCGACAATTGCAAAAACCGGTATGGTAAACAGACCTATTAATTGATTGACTCCTTGCTTTGATTTACGTGACATGTTTTTGGCAGGTATATTTTTGGTTTTTAATTGTTAAAAAAAGCTCTGGTATACTGTTCTTTTTTTATAGTAACAATGTAAACTCGATACCGTACCGGATATTGTAATAATATTGTCAATCACGTATCTGTGTCGATCTGTTTCGGTGCCGATTACGTGTCGTTATCGATCTGTGTGAGTACTATTTTTCATGCCATTTGCGGCAGAATAATTAAGGTATTATAATTTATTAATAATACCGTGATTGTATAAACAGCTGTATGGATTTAAGTCGTTTATACAGTTAACATTAATGATGATTCCGGTGGATTAAAGAGAGAATTTCATTTCGTAATCGGTCGCCAGTAAGTACGTGCGATGTGCGCGGTATTACCGACAACAAACAGAAATGCTTCGCCAAACAGGAACCAGAGGCGCGATGTTAGTGCAATGGTGGTGGCTTCGGCGACGCTGAGCCCAAGCTGGTTCAGATAAATTACAATCATCGTTTCGCGAATCCCGATCCCCCCCGGTGCAAAAAAAGCAAGCACCCCAATATTTGCAGCGAGTGGAAAGCACAAGCCGGTGAGCAGTGGTACATCCTGGGGGACCAGCGCCTGAACCAGAAAATAGAATCCGGCCGCCCATATCCCCCAGTTCAAAATGCTATACGGTACCACGCGGCGGATCATGTTCCAGTCAAGTGGCGTGATATGGACCTCCCGTTTCATCACTTTCAACATCACTTTATTGACGATATTGGGCAGCAGCGAACTGAATATGAACGGCGTAACACCCAGCCATATGAGCATTCCGGTCAAACCGCCAATTGAAAAATTTCCGGCGAGATTGTATCCGATCAGCCCGAGGAAAAACCCGACCCAAATGCTGATAATCTGCTCTTTAAAGGAGAGCAGTGAGAGCGGTCCCAGATTGTGATCACTGTGTTTTTCGACGTAAGCTGAGCGCCCGAGCAGAACCCATAGCCGTCCAGGGATGTATTTGCCGAATATGGAGAGCCCCGCGCTGGCCATGATGGTACGGTTGCGGATGTCACGATATTCCGAGCCGAGTACCTTTCCCCAGCAGACGCTGTAAAATACAAATCCTGCCCAAAGAAATATCACGGAATAAATCAGGTAGAAATAGGAGTAGACCGTCGGACGGATCAGGTAATCGGCGTAGTAAAGCCCGACCAGCAGAAAGATCAGCGAAAAGTAAACAATTATCTTGCTTAGATGTTTGGATAAAAACGAGGGCAAAATACAGAATTTGGTTCAGGACGAACTCCCGGGTGCGAACAATGTGTGGTATCGGGACATTTCTAAATCGTATCGCGATGTGATTTCATACTATTTTGGATCAACCCGCAGCGTGCATTTCAATATATATGGGCTATCTGGATTACAGAATATACAAAGTTTGTATACTTCCGCGTAATGGATTTTCCGGCTATCGCTTGTAAAATGGGTTGGTGTCGTATGTGTCTTTTTGCTGATAGGCGCGCATGTATTTTACATAATTGTCTGAGGAAATGACGAGTGATGCGATTTCTTTGTCGGTAAGCCTGCGTACCGGTTTAGCCGGTGATCCGATGCATAGACAGCCGGAGGGCATGGTTTTTCCCGGCGGGACGAGACTTCCGGCGCCGATCAGGCAGTCAGATTCGATGATGGCCTGATCAAGGATGATGGAGCTGATGCCGACCAGCACACGGTCGTGAATGGTACATCCGTGAATAACAGCACTGTGTCCGATCGTCACTTGATTACCGATGATTGTGGGAGCGGTCTGATGGGTGACGTGTACACATGCGTTGTCCTGGATGTTTGATCGTTCACCTATATCGATGAAGTTGACATCACCGCGCAGGGTGGCGTTGAACCAGACACTTGATTCGCTACCAATACGCACATCACCGATGATATCAGCGCTGGGCGCAACAAAACTGGTGTCGTCAAAATCAGGATGGGCGTTCAGAAATTCATAGATCATTTGTATAACAATTTTTTATCTGTAAAAAAACTCTACTTGGAATAAAAAGTTCACGTCAAAATTATACCTGACATTTGAATTACGTCTTCTTTATGAATCTTATAACGCAATTTATCTGTTTTTGCGCAAATGCCAATCTATGGTTATTATAGGCAAAATTATCAACAAATTGCTTATTCGTGTCATTTCTGGACTGGTTTGAATATATCGCAGTTACTTTCGCCGACGCTGCCTGGGGAATGCCGCTTTTGGTACTGCTGCTCGGTGGCGGAATTTTTTTTCTGATGTACTCCCGGTTTGTTCCTTACCGGTATTTTGGACACAGTTTACTGATCTTGACCGGTAAATACGAGGATCCAACCGCACCCGGTGATATCAACCACTTCCAGGCATTATCCAGTGCCCTGGCCGCAACAGTCGGGATGGGCAATATCGGCGGTGTTGCAATAGCTATCGTCATGGGGGGGCCTGGTGCCCTTTTCTGGATGTGGATAAGCGCGATTGTCGGGATGGCCACCAAATTTTTTACCTGTACTCTTGCGATAATGTACCGAGGCAAGGATTCCAGCGGCAAATTGCAGGGTGGGCCAATGTATTTCATTACCGAGGGACTCGGAAAAAAATGGCGTCCGCTCGCTGTTTTTTTTTCTGTCGCCGGACTGATCGGATGCGCTCCGATGTTTCAATCCAACCAACTCACACAAATCATGCGCGACGAGATCATGATCCCGATCGGTGCTGTCACAACGGAAGTACACTTCTGGGGTGATTTCATCATCGGAGCAGTAATCGTTGGAATTGTCTCCTTGGTAATATTTGGCGGGATCAAACGAATCGGACAGGTTGCCGCCAGCCTGGTGCCACTCATGGTCTTTATCTATGTCGTCTCAGTGCTCTATATCATTTTCAGTAATATAACGGAAGTTCCCTATTACATCAGACTTATTGTATCCGATGCTTTTACCGGAAATGCTGTCGCCGGAGGTGCGGTTGGTGTGGTAATCATCACCGGTATTCGCCGGGCAGCTTTTTCCAATGAAGCCGGGATCGGTCTCGAAGCTATGGCACATGGAGCGGCCCGGACCCGCGAGCCGGTACGCGAAGGTCTGGTTGCCATGCTTGAACCCATGATTGACACCATCATAGTCTGTTCCATGACGGCCCTGGCCATTCTCATGACCGGCGTTTGGCTGACCAGCGATGCCGATGGTGTTACCCTCACAGCCCGGGCATTTTCCGAAGGAATCCCCTACGTCGGGGTGTACATTCTTATTCTCTGCGTGATCATATTCAGCATCACCACCATGTTCACCTACTCCTATTACGGCACTAAATGTCTGGGATTTTTGATCGGTTCCGACAAACAACACTACTACAACTATTTCTACATTTGCACTATTCTGTTCGGTGCCATCGCCTCTATTACAGCAGTTATCAACGTGATCGATGGTATGTTTGCCATGATGGCCATTCCTACCATGATCTCCTCGCTGCTGCTGTCGCCCAAAGTGTATGCGGCGGCCAAAGATTATTTCCGTCGGTTGAAAGTTGAGGAACGCGCAATCGACGATTTTGAAGGTGACAACGACGATTGATATATTGATGAGACGGCCCAATAAAAATAAATATTTTCAACAACTGACAAAATTGTTGGAAAACGAGCCCCTGGAAATGTGGACATACCGCCGTTTTGTTGCAGAACTTCCCCCTAACAATTTCGTAGATCTCATCGGCCAAAGCGAGAACGGAACACCGATTTACGGTTTTGTAATTGGGGAAGGTTCGAAAACAGTCAGTCTGATTGCAGGTGCCCATTCCGACGAACCGGTCGGGCCCAATACGTTGTATCGTCTCACAATCGATATGATCAATTCAACAAAAACATATTCAGATCTGCTCTCCCGCTTCCGTTTTCTTGTGATACCGCACATCAATCCCGATGGTGACGCCAAAAACGCTGAGTGGATGACAAAGTGGCCTGATCCCACCTCTTTTATGACCGGTATGATGCGGGAACCTCCGGGACGAGATATCGAGTTCGGATATCCAAATATGCGAGTGGAAAATAGTGCGGCTTCGAATTTCTGGAGGCGGTTCGATCCGGCCGATCTCCATTTCAGCCTGCATGGAATGCAGTTTTCGGAAGGTTATCTGTTGTTGATCAATGACGAATGGGAAGAGCGAACCCGCACGTGGCGGACATATTATGACCGGTCGATGCGGGTGGAAGGATTGAAGCCACATGATCATAATCGGCACGGGGATAAAGGGTTCAATTATTTCGGACCAGGATTCACTTCAACACCCAAAGGTATAGCCATGCAGAAATTTTTCTGTGATAATGGGGACATCGAAACCGCCAGAAAGTTTCATTACAGCTCGATGGAATTTCAGCAGGAGCGCAACTCTGATGTACTCTGCATGGTTACCGAGTTTCCGCTATTTCTGGTTACACATTCGAAAACTGACGGCATTCCAGCAAATTATCTACGCTTGAAGGAGGAGTGGAGACGTTTAATGGATCGGTATTTGGATGGTAGAATCGTGCCGGAAAACGATTGGCGGCGATTGCAGTCAGAATTTGGTATAAAACCACTTTCACTGGAAAAAGCGATAAGGCTGCAGCTGTTTACGATTCAGTCGGGGTTGGAACTCATTTGAATTCCATTTGCAGTAGAATTCAGATTTTAAAATGATGGTTATTAATGTACAATTTCCATATCCGGTGGCGAAGCGAAGGTCCTGTACTTCATGTCTATGTCCGCCTTGCCGGGGGCTTGACCGACGGTAATCCAGAATCTGTAGTTCAAATTTAAAATATCGTCTTCGGTCAAATCGTAAGGAAAATAGTACCCAAGCCGACCATACTTACGTTCTCCCATTTCAGACTTTCCGGGATTGTCAGGATGTGTAAATTGCGATGCGGTATACATCCTGTCTCCAATATGGAAAACCATGGCATCCCATGGGGTGATATGCAGGTTCTCCGGGAATGTTCTTCCTCTGTTTTCGTCCTCGGGTGGTATATGACTCCAGTGCTCAGGGCGTATAAATATTGTACTTTCCGGGTTCTCAGCAACGTACTCAGCCGCACGGAAATGTACACCACCATGGTGAGAATCACCCGAAAGTTTAACGGGTCCGGCTGTTGGAAGAAGTTGTGACGAAAAATCGATCATGATTTCACCACGAGGCTGATTAAAGACTCTAATCTCCCGAATCTCCCGCACAAGCGTATTTTCATTTTGGTCTACCCACAATATCTCGAGGACATGCCCACCCATAACCGGCCCGGCAAATTCTTTCATAATCCTGTGATGTTCACTTCGTTCCCCGTCAGAAGGTGCCCAAATATTGATCCGATCAACATTATTATTGGCTTTTTCTATTCGGTTTTCTCCTGTATAGAGATAATATCCGAGGAAAATACCTCTGTGATGGGAGTGTGTGCCGCCCACCCCCTTAGTTATGAGCCCGTTTCCAACAGGATCAAATACATGGTGATACGGTTTCCTTGTAGCATCATTATTATCTATATCAAATACAGGATGTTCGTATTGGATGACCGGTTTGTCACCAATCATCAAACGGGTTGCATCATCTTTGATTCTATTCCAATAAAAACCGCCTCCACTATTGCAATTTTGATCGGTAAAAACATCATATGAAACGGTACTTCTTTCAGGTAAATCTGCAATCCACCACAATCTTTGAGTACCATCATCCAGTATTTCAATTTGACCAGGAGTGAACGTTCCCCCTTCATTTTTTAGACATAAAGGCGCATGCACATCAAAAGTTTCTGATTCCAGATCAATAAAAACAGGGTCATTATTAATCTTCGCTTCAGAGCTTATAGTAAGGGTTTTCAAAGAAGCTTCACAATGAGTGCCCATTAGCAGAAGTATAAATAGTATAATGGTAATCTTCATGATTTTACTCAAATATCGCAGTTAATAGTTAAAGGTTTCGTAATCCATTTATTGGCACTAATCTGAATTCACCCATTGAATTCATCCATGCTTGCTTTCCATTGCTATATTGATCGAATAATTTGCTAAGACAGAAGGCTTAATTCATTATATATTATTGTTATTCAAATACATGCATTATTATATTCACCCAGGCTTATCAATTGCGACCGTTGAATCATATGGTTGGTACCCAGCCTGGTTCATAGGCTCTTTTCCACATACTCATTGCTTCTGGATCACCAATGATACGTCCTGTAGCAGGATTGATATTGAGTGAGCGACCCAGATGTTGTGAGATATTTCCAATATGTCCCATTAAAACCGTTTTCTGTCCTTCTTCAATGGGAGAATTCAGCTTCTGACCCTCCGTGATTGCCTTTGCAAAATTTTGGAAATGATAAACGGTTGAATTTTCATTTTGCGCATAATCATGCGAAAAATTCCTAATTTGCTCTCTGTCCAGATTGTAAATAGCACATTCATTCCCTCCATAGATGATGGCTGTACCTTCGGTACCATAAATGACAGCAGACGGATCACGAGTACCAAAAGCAGGGTAATTATTGCGGCTTCTACAGTCCCAATTGATGGATTTGTTATCCGGAAAATCAAAAGTCGCAATTTGAGTATCTGCAAATTCCCAGTCATCATCATAATGATAACGGCCTCCATTTGACGAAATCCGATACGGATATTCTACATTGAGCGCCCAACGACAATACTCCAGGTTATGCGTGCCGTTGTTTAACAGCTCGCCTGTACCCCACTTCCAAAACCAGTGCCAATTATAATGAATAATGTTATCACGGTAAGGAGTGCGGGGAGCAGGTCCTTGCCATAGCTCATAGTCTAGCCAGGACGGAACTTGAGCAATTTTTCCATTTCCAATCGAGCTCCGGTTGTTGGTATAAAAGGCTTTTGCATAGTAGGGCCTGCCGATAGCTCCGCCATGAATCTCCTGAACAAGTTGAATAATTGCCGGAGATGAACGTCCCTGATTACCCAACTGAACTTTTTTACCATACCTTTTCTGTGCTTGAACAATCAGTTCCGCCTCCCAGGGATTTTGACTTCCCGGTTTTTCGACGTAAACATGTTTGCCGGCTTTTATAGCCATTATAGAAGCCGGTGTATGCCAGTGATCCGGAGCGCCAATAACCAGGGCATCTATTGACGGATCTTCGAGCGCTCTGCGAAAATCTGTTCCTGTTACTGGTGTCCGACCCTGAATGTCTCCCAGCACTTTAGCCGTTTCTTTCAATGGCCGCTCATCAACATCATAAATACCGGCTATTTCCATACCTTCTACACTTGCACAACTTCGTGCAATTGAAGCTGCCCGGCTTCGACCACCCATCACTGCAACAACTACTTTCTCATTGGGACTGTTACGTCCTCTTGAAAACAGGTGTGGACCTGTCATTCCAATTGCAGCTCCGGTTAATGTCGATTTTTTTAAAAAATTTCGGCGATTGATTGATTCACCCATATTATTTAATTGATTGTTTCAAATTATATAAACTTATTATTACAATAAGCAAAGTAACAATTCGACTTCACTTATCGGAAAGATTGAAAGTTGTGCAGTTTTCTGTTTTTCCCTTCCAAAGAATTGACCTAAAAAAACTGCTAATTTCTCCCCTTAGCTGAAGGAAACTGAATTCAAGCCTGCATCTAATGTAATTGTTTGATATAGTCCACTGTTAATTGTAAAGTTATGTAATAACAGGAGGTAAAAACATATTAATTATTTGTCAACTTTGCAACGGCAAGATACTTTTTCCATAGGACCTCCTCCGATGCCAGCGTTTGCTTATTGCAAAGCAATCATATAACAGCTATTTATTCTACGTCAGGGTCCGCACCATGCTCGTCATAGTAGCGGAAGTATTCATAAATAGCGCGTGCTTCTTCAACCCCCAGCCCCATATTTGCCATATTGATGGCATAACGTCCAGATAACTCCTGACCCACCGGATGATTTTCAAGGTTTTCCGCCGGATTGAGAATATAGTTCATGATGAATTCAGGGGTTCGTATTTGAACCGCACGGCGCATTGCAGGCCCGGATATCGACGCTTCCATAGCGTGACAAGCACTGCAATAGGAGTTGAAAAGATCCATCCCTTTCCGTGCCAATTGTACATCCATGTCTCCAAGCTCTATTTTCTCCTCAACAGGGCCATAGCCATGCTGCTCCACCCAATTATCATCACTCCCACAGCCTGAAAAAAGGCTGATCAGAATGATTGAAATTCCAGACACATATAAGTAATACTTTACAGGCATAAAGATTCCGTTTTTCGGTTAAACTCATTTTAATGTATAGTTCTCAAGTTACACTAAAATATCAAAATGTGCATGAATACATGGTGGCTGCTTTTACATATTTTTTGATCTGACCTCAAAAAATATGATTAATTGAATCATTCACTTCAGCAGCTTCTATAACAATAACGCATAATCACATAGTCTTGGATGATTCAAGTGGCCGATTGCATCAAAAAAGTTATTACATGAAATTGAATCGTTGACATTTTCAAAAAAATTTCAGTTATTTAGAAACATTATGATCTCCGTATTCAAATACAATTTTCGCACAAGTATCCGCCGGCGCCGGTTTCGCCGTTGCCTAATGAGGTGAATATGTGAAGATTGTGTCTGAATATCGTTTTGTTGAATTTGAAGTAAAGGCAGAATCTTCGCAGGTTCTGCCTTTTTTTTTACTATTTTTTAACTGTTTAAAATCTCAGCGTCGGTTTCTCCGGTAACCGGCATCATCCCAATAAATAATTGATCCTATGAATAATCCAATCGTGCTGGCGTATAGTGGTGGGCTAGACACCAGTTTTTGTATTCCCTATTTGAAAGAGAAATATGACACGGATATCCATGCAGTGATTGTGGATTGTGTTGGATTGACCCGTTCGGATAAAGAGTCGATTCGAGAACGGGCATTGTCGCTTGGAGCAACGGAATTTGCCTGTTTCGACGGTTTCCCGCAACTGTATGACCACATTTTGTCGTACCTGATCAAGGGGAATGTACTGCGTGATCGTACTTACCCGCTCTGTGTTGGTTCCGAGCGATACATCCAGGCCGAGGTCATTCTCGAGTATGCGAAACAACAAGGCACTAAGCGGATTGCGCACGGATCTACCGGTGCCGGCAATGATCAGGTTCGTTTTGATGTGGCGCTGCGGGCCGGAATAGAGGACGTAGAAATCATCACCCCGATACGTGATGAGGGGTTGACCCGGGAGGATACTACATCCTATCTGAAAAAAAAAGGATTTGAAATCCCCCGTAAAAAGACGGATTACTCGATCAACGACGGGATCTGGGGAACAAGTGTCGGTGGAACGGAAACACTGACCAGCGACCAGACACTCCCATTTGAAGCTTTTCCCAACCTTAAACCTCCGCATGAGCTTAAAGATGAACCCGAAGAGCTCGTTATTGATTTTGCACACGGGCTCCCGGTCGCCGTCAACGGCCATCAGATGGATGCATCCGCTCTGCTGGATGCGTTGCGGGAATTTGGACGTTACCACGGTATTGGAATGGGTATGCATCTTGGCGATACCATTCTCGGTATCAAAGGCCGGATCGGTTTCGAGGCGCCTGTCGCGAAAATCCTGTACACCGCTCATCGGGAGCTGGAAAAATTGGTGCTGAGTCAGACTCAACGGCAGATTAAGGACAATCTGGCCGACCAGTACGGCGCCATGCTACACGAAGCGAATTTCTACGATCCGGTGATGCGCGACATTGAGACATTTTTCAACTCCACTCAGGCCAGAGTGACCGGTGAAGTTTCCCTTTACGCCTGCCGGGGCTCCCTTTTCCCGCTCAAAGCATCCTCTCCGCACAGTGTTATGAATAGTGATATCGCAAGTTACGGTGAAGAAGCGGGTGGCTGGGATGGCAACGAAGCCCGCGCCTATTCCAAACTCTACAGTATCAGGACTCAAATCTACAAAAAAAATCGGTCTTAACAACAGGCCTGTTAAATCAGACATATGGGACTTATAGAATTAAAAGCGGATATCATCGCTTCCAGCTCGGCTTCAGTCAAGCTGAACCATCAGCTTAAACTCGCACCAAATATTGTTGCAGAAGAAGGGTATGTTATTGCTGTAAAAACACTTGATACTAAGGATCGCTATAACCAGATCGAAACCAGCACTGCAGAGATCATCCCCTACGGGAAAGATCAGATTTTGGTCGGTGCACTTGGGGAACGACAGGCACTGCGCGGTTACAGCGGAATCGTCCCGCGCTCGGTTAAAAGGGGGGATGTTCTCCATATTCTGAACATGGGAGGGATTATCGGATTCTGCCAGTCACCGCACCCGGATTACGGGCCGGCTATGCGGGTGGAAGTACTTGGTGCGGTGATGATTCCAGACACACACGATGTCGGTGCGGTATATAAACACGCCTGTATTCAGGACTTTGCCATCGATTGGGAATACACTCTCACCGAAAGCGTCCCCCTTATTGCCGTTACCGGAACCTGTATGAACGTTGGGAAAACAATGGCGGCGACCAAGATCGTGCAGCAGCTTTCCGCCAAAGGACACAAAGTGGCGGCGGCAAAACTGACCGGGGCTTCCCTGATGCGAGATACCCGTGAAATGACGGAAAATGGAGCAATCGCATCCGCACATTTTGGGATGGCGGGACTGGTCTCAACTACCGGCAAGAATATCCTCCCGATGGCCAAAGGGCTGATCACGTATCTGAACGGTTTTGATCCGGATGTAATTATCCTCGAGTTCGGTGATGGGATTATCGGCGCTTACGGTGTTGACAGTCTGTTGATGGACAAGGAAATCATGCAGTTCGCCCGCACTCATATTGTTGCTGCACAGGATTTTATGGGTTGCTGGTCGGCTGATCACTTTTTCCGGAAACGGTACACAAGCGCAATATCCATCATCACCGGTCCGGTCACAGACAACCTGGTCGGTATTCAGTTTATACAGAACACGCTCGGTATCCGTGCGGTAAATGCTGTTGCCGATCCCGAAAAACTGGGGGATATGGTCGCTGAAATAACATTTGCCACTCCCACTAAGAAAGAGCCGTTTATATGAATGAAAACATTAAAGTATCTGTAGTTGGAGCCAGCGGTTACACCGGAATGGAGGCAGTGCGTATATTACACGGTCATCCCCGGGTAGAACTCACAAGGCTATACGGTTCAAAATCAGCTGGATCACATTTTCAGGATCTCTACAGTGGGATGCAATCGTTGGTGGAACTGCCAATCCTGGGTTTCGATGAGCTCGCCTCGGATAACTCGAGTGCCATATTTCTGGGGCTGCCACACGGTAAATCGGCCGAAGTGGTTAAAGCGTTGCTGGATGCAGAATACAAGGGTCGGATTATTGATATGAGCTCTGATTTTCGTTTGAAAGTCCCGGCCGAATATGTAAAATGGTACAAGTGGGAGCATCCTCACCCGGAACTGATTGAAAAGTTTGTATACGGACTTACCGAGTGGTATCGCAACGATATCCGGATGGCGACGCATATTTCAAATCCGGGTTGTTATGCAACAGCGATACAACTGGGATTGTTACCGTTCGCAAAAGAGAGATTGATCTCTTCATGTGATGTAACCGGGATCACGGGATCCTCGGGCTCAGGCTCCGCTCCGTCGGCCGGCACCCATTTTTCCAGCCGGTTTGGAAATGTGAGGGCGTATAAAGTGTACAGCCATCAACATATCAGCGAAGTGAATCAAACATTGGCGGATCAATTGCATAGAAACAGCAGGAAAACGGATCCGGATGTCGCCACTCCCGCCTTACCCGAAGTCCGTTTTGTGCCGGTATCCGGCCCGTTTGTGCGGGGTATATGGATGACGATCAATTTTGTGCTGAATGAGGAGGCTCATGTGGGCCGGTTGCTGGAAGAAGAATATTATAACGCTCCGCTGGTTCGACTACGAGAAGGCATGCCTGAGCTTAAGTACGTGGTCGGCAGTGCTTTTACCGATATCGGATGGGTGCAGGAGGGCCGGAATGTTGTGGTCGGCGTGGCGATCGACAACCTGCTCAAAGGTGCGGCATCACAGGCAGTTCAGAATTTGAATTTGATGATGGACTGGCCGGAAGAGACTGGTCTCACCTTTCCACCGATCATCCTCTAATGGAAACTTTTTGTTTGAATAACAATTCCCAATGAGTACCATAACACCCGATATTTCCAACTTTATACACATGTCCGACTGGGACGATTCCACGATTCACGGAGTGTTGGAGAAAGCGGCGCAGCTGAAGGCCGAGAATTTCCGAAAACCGGTAGCGTTCGGAAAAGTGCTCGGGCTGATATTTTTCAATCCCTCCCTTCGAACCCGTATTTCCTTTGAAACAGCGGCCATACATCTCGGGGCGGGGACATCGATTATCCAGCCGGGACATGGGACGTGGACGTTTGAAACCCGGACAGGGGTGGTTATGGACGGGAATCGCACCGAACATCTCAAAGAGGCGGTTCAGGTGATCTCCCGGTATGTCGATATCATTGGTGTGCGGGCGTTTGCCGGTATGAAGGATGTCGACGAGGATATGGAAGACCGATTGATACGTGATATTGTCCGTTATGCCACGGTACCTGTTATTAATATGGAGAGTGCCAGGGAACATCCGTGTCAGGCTCTTGCCGACGGACTCACCATCCAGGAACAGTTTCAAAATCGGCCGAAAGGAAAAAAATTTGTACTCAGCTGGACGCCCCACCCCAAACCCCTACCGATGGCGGTACCAAACAGTGTCCTGGAAATTGCGGTAAGGTTGGGAATGGATGTGACTCTGACGTGTCCGCCGGAAATGGTGCCTGACAAAAGAGTGATGGACCTGGTCGGCCGCCACGCTGACAGGCTGGGAACCGAAGTGCAGATATCTCACAACCAGGTGACCGCGTTTACCGACGCCGATGTGATATATGCAAAATCCTGGGCTGGTCCGCTCATCTATGACGATCCCGCTGCTGAAACAGAGCTGCGCACAACAAGGTATCACAATTGGACCGTCGATGATGGCCGGATGGCGGTAACCAACAACGCATCATTTATGCACTGCCTTCCGGTGAGACGAAATGTCGTTGTTACTGATGCTGTGCTGGACAGTCCGCAGGCTATTCATATTGATCAGGCGGAGAACCGTCTGCATGCCCAAAAAGCGGTGTTGATGAAACTTTGGAACCTGTTATGAAAGAAACAGTACTTATCAAATTAAGTGGTAATGTTGTGGCTGATAGCAACGCTCTCGGCAAACTGGTTTCATATATCCTTGAACTGAAAAAACAGGACAAATCAGTTGTTCTTGTGCATGGAGGTGGAAAACAGATCAATGAGCTGAGTAAACGGATGGAGGTTCCGGTTCATCAAATCGCCGGTCGGCGCATTACCGGCAATGAAGCTTTGGAAGTGCTTTTATACACGGTCGGAGGGAGAGCAAACCGGAGCCTGGTTGCATTTTTGCGTGACAACGATATTTCGTCGGTTGGTATTTCCGGTGTTGACGGTGGCTTGACTACATCGCATCGGCGCCCACCAATGAACATTGAGGGCAAGCAGGTGGATTTCGGACTGGTAGGCGAGATCGAATCAGTGGATACATCGCTTCCGGAAATACTGGTGCAAAGTGGCCATGTGCCGGTCATCGGTTGCCTGACCTGGTCGCCCCGGGACGGAATTCTCAATATCAATGCCGATACATTTGCCATTCAAATATCTCTGGCGATGAATGTAAGCGAGCTGATTATACTCATGGATCCACCCGCGGTGCTGGATGCGGAACAGAAGCCAATCGCGATCCTGCGGCGAGAGGACTGGCAGCGCGGTCTGCGGGAAGGTTGGATTCGAAACGGTATGAAACCGAAATTATTGACGGCATTTGAAGCGCTTGAAAAAGGAGTACGGTCGGTGAAACTCGCCAATGCTGATACCCTTGTCAGCGGCGGTGGGTCCCGGATCGTTGGTGATGATCAGGAGGATTAACAGAAAACTTTTTTTGACAAATACTGCATGCAAAAACTGATGGACATAACGGTTGTCGAGTTGCTGAAGGAGCTGATATGCTTTCCAAGCCTGAGCACCAAAGAGAGAGATATGGTCGACTGGCTGGAGAAGCAGGTTGTCACCACAGGACTTCTGGAGGTCGAGCGGCATGGGGATAATCTGCTGTTTCACCTCGGGTCAGGCTCACCATGGCTGCTGCTGAACTCTCACTCGGACGTTGTGCCGCCATCCGCCCGGCATGTCGACGATCCATTTAATCCGGTAGAACGAAATGGCTGTATCTACGGCCGGGGCAGCACCGATGCCAAAGGATCGGTGAGCAGTATGCTGATGGCGTTGCTTAATCTCGCACGGTCGGGTTACAAGCCACCCGGAAGAGTCAGTCTCGCCGTAACCGTATGCGAAGAAAGTGCGGGGAAATTCAACGGAATGGCCTATTTGCGAAGCGTGATAGACAGACCAGATGCGGCACTCATCGGTGAGCCGACACTCTTTCACCCCTGTGCAGCACAAAAAGGCCTGCTGATACTGAAACTGGAAACAGATGGGGAATCCGGTCATGCTGCACGGGTTAACGGACCTAACGCGATCTATGAAATGGCAGCCCGGCTGGAAAAGTTAAAATCCGTCTCCTTCCCTGATGAAAACCCGTTCATCGGTAAAACTCGAATCACACCGACCATCATTGAAGGTGGGACGGTAAAAAATGCATTTCCTGACTCCTGTTCAGTCTATGTGGATATCCGCACTATACCGGAAGTTTCCAATGATGTGATTGTCGAACGAATCCGGAATGAGCTGGAGATTTCAATTACAGTCTATAGTGACCGGTATGTGTCAACCAGCACCGATCCGGGCCATCCAATTGCACTGGCAGCGGAAGAGATCACTGGAAACCCGCTGTTCGGTTCACCGACAACATCCGACTGGGTTTTTCTATCCGATGTGCCGACAATCAAAATAGGTCCCGGAAACAGCGAGGACTCGCATACCGCAAATGAATCCATCGCTATCGACCAACTGGTACATGCGGTTACAGGATACGAACGAATCATCCGGCGATATTTTGAATTGCAGAAGTCTTGAGTCTATAAGTGCTTATGTACTAAATTATTACTCCCGATTACGATGATTATATATTGCCACAGTTTAGGCAAAATGCAAGCAGTCAATAAGGAAGAAAGAATATCAATCAGATAATTTAACAACCCATGAACCAGAGGGGCAACATAACAAAATTTCGAGCATACAGTGCACACGGATGCTTCATTTGACATGACAAAAAATTCGAGCAATCGATGCACACGGTTGCTTCATTTGACCTTAAAAATCTGAGAAATTATACAGATGCAAACTCTTTGGCAAAAAGGTGCGGGAAGCACTAAAGGGCCCGCAGAAAGCGACTCGGAGAGCGGCAGTGAGAGTAACTGGTTTTACCGGTTTACAGCGGAAGAGGACCGGGAGCTGGATCGCCGGTTGATACCGTATGATATTTTGGTCAACATCGCTCATGCCCGGATGCTTCACAAAATCGGTGTATATGATGATGAAGGCTTCAGAAAAGTGACCGGCGCGCTTTCCGAAATACACCGTTTGTGGTCAGACGGGGATTTTGATCTTGGACCCGACGATGAAGATGTCCATTCCGCTATTGAGAAATTCCTGACGGGGAAAGCAGGTCCGGACGGGGCACGAATCCATACCGGCCGATCCCGAAACGACCAGGTGTTGGCAGATATGCGGCTTTATATGAAAGTCTCGATATCTGAAATAGCCGGGGAGTGGATTGCTATCGCGCATCGTCTGGCAGAAATTGCTGAAGCACAAAACGGAGTGATGTTTGCCGGGCTAACGCACACGCAACCGGCGATGCCCCATTCAGCAGACGCCTGGGCTGCCGGCTATCTCGATCTGTTAAGTTCGGATCTGACGGCGCTGAAACATGCCTATGAGGTGATCGACCAGTCACCATTAGGAAGTGCGGCAGGATATGGAGTTCCGCACATACCTGTCGACCGTGAATTTGTGGCAAAAGAACTCGATTTTGCACGTGTGCAGGAGCCGGTAGCGGCATCACAGCTGTCCCGTGGACGGTTTGAGATGCAACTGATCGATGCTTTGTCGTACGGCGCATTGACGTTCAACCGTATGGCGGCCGATGTGGTGCTCTTTATGCATCCCTCCTGGTCGCTGCTTACCCTGAGTGAAGACCAGCTTTCAGGCAGCAGTATCATGCCGCAAAAACACAATCCAGATGCATGGGAATTGATTCGGGGAGCATATCACGATTTTCAATCGGCGAGAACACATCTGTCCGGTATCCCGGCGAATCTCACATCCGGGTACCATCGCGACTTACAGGTCGTGAAGAAAAGCGTGATGGCGGCGGTTGGGCAATCGAAGCTGCTGTCGGAGGCGGTTCGGCAGGCGCTTTCAGGGCTTACTTTCAATGAAGAGGCGGCAAAGCGCACACTCACCCCGGAAGTTTTCGCAACCCATCGTGCCAACAAGCTGGTTGCCGGTGGAATGCCGTTCCGGGAAGCATACCGTCGGGTGGCGGCGGAATTGGAGAAAGCACAAAGTGAGTCTGGAGGAATGGCATCAGGGGCGTCCGATGTTGAAATATACCGGCACACAGGTGCTCCTGGATCGGGTATCCCGGATTATCTGCTCGATGCGATCAAAGTTCCGGAACAATGGTTGATGGAACAGAATAAAAGAATGGGACAGATGAAATCACGTTTGCTGAGCAGTCGATCCGGTTAAATCTTAAAAGTCTGTTAAAAAAACCGACAGATCGTTGTGTCCATCATGGAATAAAAGTATCATAGAACAAAAGGAAGAACGGAGCGTAACTATGTCAGACATTATTAAAAGCAAATTTAAAGCCGTATGTATGGGAGCGGCAATCGGGGAAGCTATTGGAATGCCGGCCGAAGAGATGACACCGGAACAGATCGCATCCAGATTGGGGGAGATCACCGGTTTCATGGCGCGACCTGAAGCGGAAGATTTCAGTGCTATTCAAGCGGGACATTCAGCCCGGCAGACCGAAGCGATGCTTTCGGTCCTTGCCGCATCGTCTCCGTTACCGGATCTGCAGGAGTTTGCGTTCATTGTGAAACAGGCACTGAATAAATATCCCGAAAAATGGCCGAAATCAACGACATTCGCATGGCCTCCGTTTCCGGACGGTGGACATTATACCTTCTCCTTTGCCATTCCGGCTTCGCGATTGCTTTATGAGGGACGGGTGACGGTGGATGAGCTGAC
>SLQC01000255.1 GCA_007131625.1 Balneolales bacterium
CATCCGGATCTGCTTTCCAACCTTTCGTCTGCTCAGCGGACTGAGCGGCCAATCCCGCAGGAATCAGTATGAAAAAACAAAGCAGCACGGCCCTGTTACTTTTACTTTTGTAATGTTCACAATGCATAGACATATTTTTCAATAATTAAAGTTTAATTCGAATTAGCCTGGTTTTTTACCGATTGTGCATCGACCGTTTCTTTATTCACCTCCAGTTTACGATGAACTGAGTTTGAATTTCAATAGTAAAAAAGATGCACATCTCCAGTGGCTTGATATAGTGATGTGATCGTGATTTCAGGCCGGTTAATTATGGAATTACAGAAGCTGGAGGTGTATGGTGGCACTCAAAAGGATTTGATTTTCAGGTAATAATAAGCCAAATTGAATTTACACAGGCTCCCTTTAAAATATTCGTTGGCGGAACGGGTGTCATTTGTGTTGTAAAAGCAGTTCCTGATGCATTCCACAGATGGCACATCCAGACGTAAATTCCTGGATTTATAATCGGGATCCTTGCAATCAGAATCCTTGTGGCCAGATAATCTGAAATCATAACCCCCGGAATAATCAACCCTGGAAGCATGAGACCTGTTATTACAAGTTTTGGTATCATGTTAATTCTCATTGCATTACTCTTTTCCGGGTCGATGGCAGCACCTGGCGAGAATCCTGACCGGTATCTCCACCTGAACGAGATCATGGCCTCCAACGCCGGTACCATTACAGATGATGACGATGATGCGGAAGACTGGATAGAGATCTATAATTCGGGCGTAAAGCCTTTGAAGCTGAATGGATATGGACTGTCAGACGACCATGAAAAACCCTATCGCTGGGTGTTCCCCGATATTACTATTTACCCGGGTGAGTTTTTACTGATCTGGGCGTCCGGTAAAGATCGCAGGGATCCGGATCGTCCACTGCACACCAACTTCAGAATTGCATCTGAGGGTGAAGAGGTGATTCTTACAAACTATTCCGGGTTGCGAGTGGATTCTCTGCCACCCACCAATATTCCGACAGATATCAGCATTGGCCGACAACCAGATGGTACAGGAGATTGGTATTTCTTCAAGAAACCGACACCAGGAACTTCCAATACGGGCGAAGCGTATCTGGGAATACTTTCTAAAACGGTCTTTTCACACAAACCAGGATGCTATGATCAGGGTTTTCAGTTAGCATTGGAGCACCCGGAAGATAATGTCACCATTTATTATACCCTGGACGGATCACAACCGGGACTGGATTCGGATATGTATTCCGGGGAATTGCTGGACATTCAGGACAGAAGTAATAAACCGAACGTCTTGTCCGAAATCCCTACAAGCAGTTCAGTGTATTGGGTGCCGCCGGAAAATCCCGTTAAAAAGGCGACGGTGGTTCGGTCTATTGCGGTAAAACCGGGCTATGTGGATAGCCGGGTAAACACGGGAACGTTTCTTTTGGATGCGGATTGCAGAGAAAGATACTCCTTGCCGGTTGTGTCGCTCGTTACGGATCCGGATCATTTTTTTGACGAAGGGACCGGAATTTATGTGCATGGAGAGTCGGCCCAGGCAAATTACTGGCAAAGTGGGCCGGAGTGGGAGCGTCCGGTCCACATGGAATTGTTTGATGAGCAGGGCAAGCAAGTTTTCAAGCAGGATGCCGGGGTCAGACTTCATGGCGGGGCAACCCGGATTTATGGCCAGAAATCACTCCGGCTCTATGCACGAAATGCTTATGGAGATTCCCGCTTCCGTTTCCGGTTTTATCCGGATCAACCCTATACGGAATTCAACCGCCTTATTCTTCGCAACTCGGGCAATGACTGGCAAAATACCATGTTCCGGGATGCGTTTGCACAAAGCCTTGTTCAGCATTTGAATATGGACACCCAGGCATATCGTCCGGCCGTGATGTTTCTGAATGGGGAGTATTGGGGTATCCATAATATCAGGGAACGCTACGACCGCCACTATCTGGCTCGTGTGTATGGAGCAGATCCCGATCGCATTGACCTGCTTGCCCTCAATATGCAGGTAAAAGAAGGTGACAACGAGCATTACCGGAAAGTAACGGACTTTTTGAAAGAGAACGATATGAGCGATCCATCCAAACTCGGGAAGGCAAGCAAAATGATTGATATGGATAACTTTCTGGACTATTATACGACTCAGATTTATTTCGCCAACCGAGACTGGCCGCAAAACAATATTGATTACTGGAGATTGCGGGTACCTTATGATTCAACTGCCGAAGTAGGTCAGGACGGACGTTGGCGGTGGCTCATGTACGATGTAGATTATGCCTTCGGTCTGGCAAATGATCATAGTTTTGACATGCTGGACTGGGTGATGAAGGATCATTGGTCAACGGCACTTTTTTGGAATCTGATTGATAGCGATTCTTTCAGGATCCGCTATATCAACAGAATGGCCGACCATCTGAACACGGCTTTTTACCCGTCGCGCGTGATAGCGGTTCTGGATAGCCTGGCTGGAAGGGTGGAGCCTGAAATTGCCGAACACTTTGAACGTTGGGGGCGCCCGGGCTCCCGGGCCGGCACCGACTGGGCTGCGAATGTTAATATGATGAGGGATTTTGCAAGGTATCGGCCGGAATCGGTAAGAAAACACATCATGTCACATTTCCACATCGAAGACCTTGCGGAGCTGACTGTGAATGTGTCCCGCCCGCCGGCCGGCTATATCATCGTAAACGATGTCAAAATAGACCCATCCACCCCGGGTGTTCAATCGTCTAGTTATCCCTGGACCGGGATCTATTTCCGGGATATTCCCATAACGGTTCGGGCCGTGGCCCATACGGGGCACCACTTTTCCCACTGGGAAGGAATTGAGGAAGGATATCCTGATGTGGATGTCTTTGCCCGGACCATCACACTTCCCATGGATGAAGCCGCAAGCATAACGGCTGTCTTTAACAAGGATACACAAGTTACGGAGGAGAACAGCCGGCAGCGGACGAACGGGTTCGAATTGCATCAGAATTACCCGAATCCATTCAATAATGTGACGGTTATTCGATTTCAGGTACCCGAAGGCAGTCAGGTAAAGCTGAAAGTCTTTGATATTATCGGTCGACGGGTCGCAAAACCGGTCGATCGTACTGTTTCCGAAGGTCGGCAAGAAATCTCCTTCGATGCCTCCGGGTTGTCAAGCGGGGTCTATTTCTATCGCCTTAGTGCAGATGGAAAAACCAGAATTCGAAGCATGACTCTGATAAGATAGGCAGTCTTTAATAAAAGATTGATAGTGAGATACCCGTTGTATTATATCACATCGGACTCAGCGCACCAGCATCATTTTATTTCCAAGCGTGCCCGCATCCGTTTGCAATCGATACAGATAGAGCCCGCTGGCCAGACCGACGGCGTCAAATACCGCTTCGTGCACACCCCCAACCAATCGCTCATTCACCGGCATTGCGACACGACGTCCCAGAATATCGAATATTTCCAGTTTCACACCCATATCTGATTGCAGCTCGAACCGGATCACAGTCGATGGATTGAACGGATTGGGATAGTTCTGGTGCAGATAGACTTCGCGGGGAAGATCCGCCACCGTACCGGCTGTTATCAGGGAAGCGTCGAATTCCAAAATGGCGCCTCCGTGGATCCAGAATCCCAGGAGCAGCTTGCCCGGTTCAATAACCCGAACCGCTGATACATGGTTTTCAGGCAACGCAGTGTTCGACTCGTCGAAGAGCATCTGCTCCTGTCCGTTGCGGTAGATGGCCAGTCCGGAAGCTGTAGCCAGAAACACATTCCCCTGATCATCCACATCCGCGTCACGCACCACTCCGGTCAACCCGGTGACCCAATGCTGCCATTCACCGCCTTGGTACTCCGAAAATCCACCGGTGTAGCCAACAATGATCTTTCCCCCTGCATAACGAATCAACTGGACCCGAGTATTGGGCAGCTCCCCCGACAGATCCTCCCAGGTTTCGTTTACTGGATGGAACCGCTGAAGCCCCTGATCAAAATCTCCTCCGCGTCCTCCATCAAAACCGATCCAAATATACCCATCACCGCCGATGTCGAGCGATGACACGTTATTTGACAGGATCGGTGAATTCCGGGTGCTGAATATCGTGTGTTCCGGACTTCCAAATCTCTCAAACCGGTGCAGCCCCGATCCGCCGGTTCTCGAAGCCGATCCATGCGGATCTTCCGCCGTCCAGACCACCCCGGCCTGATCCAATGCCAGTGGACCAAAAACCCCTCCCTGCCAATCCGGGTCCGTATCACGCTGACTACGATGTACTGCTGCCTTGTCACCTGATGCAGCATCCGAACCGAAGCCGGTCGCCCTGTAATCATGATAATCGTCATACGGCCAAATCCTGTACGGATCCGGCATTTCTGTAGTCTGCTTTTCGATGCCGGTGCCGGTCCCTCCAGCCACTTGTGCAGGAGGCATATGCGGTTCCGGAAGTATGGTATACAGCCCGTCCTTCCAGCCGATCACCTCGCCAAATTGGGTGGTAAACCAGAGGGTACCGTCCGGACCCTCGGCTAGTCCGCGGCTCTCCCTGAAAAGCGAATCCACGCGTCCATGGGGTGCATCCAGAACGAATGACTCCTGTTCCCGCAGCATCACCACCCCATCCAGTCCGGCCACTGCCAGGAAACCGTTGGATCCCGAATGCACGGCCCGTGACCGGGCAGCCGTCACCGGAGAAGCGTCGTATAAAAAACGAAGTGAAGCGGGCGCAGGCTCACCCGTTGGCGAATAACTGACTTCCACATCCACCGGATCAAGATAATCCACGGAGAGGTCCACACTGTACCCGTGATTCTGACTCCACTGCGGCGGTGCCGACCAGGCAGGATCCTGGAAAAGCATGCCTCCCACTCCGGCCTCCGGAAAGCCGGACAGGGTAATATCGTGGGTCAGCCCCAGAGGCAATGGGGACTTGCCCGTATAGGTCCGACTGTAAAACGCACTCGGCTGCCCGGTTTCGGGGTTTCGATACAGGATTGAAAACGGTGCATCGGCCGGTTCCGGGTGGATGGTGGTGTAGCCCGGTTCATCGATCCAGCCAAGCCGGGCGGCGGTATATGAGCTGAATCCCCAGTTGTTCTTCATGATGCAGGGGACCGTATAGGGATTGCGAAAATCGGCATTGCGATTTTTAAACCCCTGCATATCATGGTCATGCGTGTACGGCGCCCGCTCGCGATAGGTGTCGCGCAGACCGAAAATATGGCCAACCTCATGGGCAAAAGTGAGGCCCGACCGTGCGGCCTGATACCAGACATTGGTGTTGGGTCCAAACAGGGCGGCATGGCTCCGGAACGATTCGGCCCCGGCGATGATGTTGCCGATGAAGGCCCAGTCGGTCTCCAGGGAGTCGCGAAGGTCATTGAGGAAGTAGCGCTGGCGGTCGGCCAGATTGCCACGGTCCTGGTCAGGAGCGGGTGGATATGCTTCTTCCGAATACCCCAGGGCACTGATCATGTCATTGATCACCACCCCGAAAGTGGGCATCCGGGTCGGATCATAGTCCACCTGGGCGGCCGGATGATCCGGTCCGTACATCACAATATGGAATGTTTTTTCAATCCCGTACCGGGCAGCTTGATCGGACCACCACTGCAGATTGGCTTCGATGTTGGCAGCCACTTCGTCATACAGCTGCTGCGTCCACTCCACTTCTACCGGATGCTGCGGATTTGCTCCGGTGTTGTTGGGGATGAAAACGGCCACGGCCGTGCTCCCCTCCATGCGTTCGCTGGTGCCCGGCAAGTCATTATCAACTGCTTCGGCTCCGTGGAAGATCACACATGGATAATGCCGGTCGAACGCATGGGCCTGCCCTGTTCCAGTTAACTTAATCCCGGGATGAACCGGATTACGCGACTCCCCATATATGCCGTAAGCAC
>SLQC01000286.1 GCA_007131625.1 Balneolales bacterium
GTCGCGGCACTGTGAGCATCGGTAAAGGTCATTCCCTCCCCGGCGAGCTGATCCATATTGGGAGTAGGAATATACTGCGAACCATATACTCCAACATCTCCATACCCCATATCATCCGCTAAAAGTATGATAATATTGGGCTTTTTGGCTGTTATTTTGGCAGACAGAGTCCCGTGAAAGAACGCAATAAGCAGCATTGCCAGGATTACCGCAATACACGGCATGGAATGCACTTTTTTGTAATCTACCCTCCGGCATAATGGATAATTGTCATTCATAAATCAAAAGGATGCTGTTTTAGACCCCGTTCCATTGCATGATCCATTGCGTTTTGAATCATCAAGTTATGTTTTTTTGGCCTAATCGAAAAGCTCAAAAGTATATACAAAAATGAAGCTGATCCTTGTTTTATCTTGCTTTTATTCAAGTACGCAGAGCGGCCGTATCCTCTGTATATGTTTCATTTTCCAATAAATCCCGGTTCATTGTTCCAGCTGCTCGTTTCAATATAGGCGGCATCCACCAGATTGGAATAAAACCAGCCTTCCGTTTTCCGCCGGAAGTCAACCAAATTTCGATAAGCCGCTTCCCGCTGCTCACGGGAGGAGTATTTATCGGCAAACAAGGCTCCTAAAACTGCGGCCTTCCGGGCATGATCCAGGCCGAGTTGCAGGAATTCCACCCTGCGCGCATATTCGCTGTCCGGATGCTCTTTCACCGCCGATCTTGCATCGTCTAAAATCGCTTCGGCTTCAGAAAAAACCTCGGGCGGGAAAAATTGATGAGCGAATTTGGCGTAAGCCCGTAAACGAGAGGCTCCCAACTCGGCCTGTCCGACATCAAAATTGTGGCGATTGCGGGTAATGTGTGCTTCCCAGTAATCAAAGTAGGCATTGACCATATCGGCTGCCTCCCCAAAAGCATTGTAATATTCCCTGAGCAAATCATCCACTCGTGCCTCCGGCCGGTTATGTAACCGCATAAGCAAATACAAAGTGGTACCCTGAGTTCCCCAATGGCCTTTGAGGGCATCAAAATCCGTTCCCACCGCTCCGTTCTGTTCGACAAATTGAAATTTTTCCGCAAACTGGCGGGCAAATACATGAGGCATGATATACCCGTCATGAAAATAATTGGGGCGATAAGAGACAGAGGCGCCTGTTTTCTGCCAGCCCATCCATTGCTCTTTTAACCACTCCTGTTCCTGAATACGGCGGGGAAACCAGTACCCGGTCCAGGGAACATAATCAAGATGCACATTGCTTGAAAACGTTATATGGTCAGACGGTTCTACAAAATAATTCAAATACACATAGGCCGTGGTTACTACATCCGGTGCTATTTTTTCAGCTCGTTCATGCATTAACTTCCAAAAACGGGCGTATCGATCGCTCGCATTCCGGGGACGCGTATAACTTCGTTGCATTGAGCGGGTCATGTTGGCCAATTCCTCTTCTGTTACCTGTGGTCCATCCCAGGCCAGACATCTTTCACACTCACAATGGGCACGCCCATCGGCTTCTGCCAAACGCAGTGCGGGAGTCTTGTCGCTATTTTCCAACTCCTTGATCCAATCTTCAATGATCTTATTATGCAGGGACAAGCTGGTAACACACATCGATACCCGATTTTCATTTTGTCCGGGAGTGGGACCACGTACCCCATCTACTTTCTGAAACCATTCCGGATGCTCTTCTCCATATTGAGGCCACCAGCCACCGAATGAGTGTCCGAACGAGGGTTTACGACTGAAACTCATACCATGACGGCGAAGGAAAATATTCTCGGCTTCTATATAGGATTTCAGGCCTTCTTCGGTGAATCCGATCAAGGGGTTATTCTGCCACCGCCCCCGGTTTGTAGTCTGACGTACACGCTGCCACTGAAATCGCCGTTCAACAATGCGCTCGCCGGAAGGAACAACCAGGTTATTGCTCCTGGGAACAAAAGTGCCCAGTTCTCCCGGCCATAACCAACGCACCCCCAATTCACGATCCAGAAAATCATATACCCCCCATAACGTACCGCTCCAGGCATGGCCTCCGTCAAGCGGATCACCGGGTCCGTCCTCTCCGGCGATAAACAGATCCGTTTTTGATATCCGGATTACGGCTTCTTCGGGTTTTAAACCCGAGACATCGATACCGGCCCATTGCGCATGCCGGGTACTGCCAATAAAAATCCGGTAGACCTGATCTTTCGAATCTTCCAGGAGATCTGATTCGTTGATAAGTGGAAGGGACACGCCGGTGCGCAACGCAACATGTTCAATCAATTCCTCGGCCGCATAAGTGGCAATGGGCCAGGAATCATCCGGAATAATGACCACCGCCCGCCCCACAGCATCCTCCACCAACGGAAAATGATCGATGACGGCGGTCCGACCCGGTGATGTCACCAAAATAACGCCAATAAGTACAGCTATTCCATTCAAAAGTATTCTTTTCAGGAGCACTGTATCCAGAGGCATTGTTTTCATTTTTTTTTATTCATTATTTCTTTGTGGTCATATGTGTCGCAAGGCATTGAAGGGTTTATAATAAATAATGTAAATGTTTACATTGTGATTTAAAAACCCAAATTCAAATTCCATAAACCCCTTTTCATATTATGAGTATACATACATACCTTTCGAGAAGAGGGATACCCTACCTTCCCCCTCTACCAGGATTTACATACTTTCTGTCTGTTACTTTGGTCGGTACAATGGGAATAAACTCCTGTTCTGTCGAGGAATCAACGGACCCGAATATTATCTTTATTATGGCTGACGATCTTGGTTACCATGATCTTGCCGGTTATGGTCAAAACTTGTTTCCAACACCCGCCACAGACCAACTGGTTCAGGAGGGAATGCGTTTCACCAATACACTTACTCCTTCGGCGGTCTGCTCGCCGACACGTTATGGTGTATTAACAGGCACGGATCCTTTCAGACAATATCATACCTCACATGTTCTTTTTAATGGTGAACCGCTTGTCGTCGGGGAACAAGAAGCAACCATAGCTTCCCTGTTGCAACAAAACGGGTATCGCACAGGCGTTATAGGCAAATGGCATCTGGGTCTGGGAGATTCGCTTCCACGGGATATTAACCATCCCGGACGAGGACCAAACAACATTGGTTTTGATTATTCCTTTCTTGTGCCGGACGGACACAATATGTATCCCCGTTACTATATTGAAAATGGAAAAATTGTGGGGAATCCGGATTATTATTACAGCTCGGAAATAGAGATACTGGATCGTGTGGGATATAAACTTATTCAACATATCCCTGATGATGAATGGGAAAACAGGCGACCGGACAACGAAATTTCCACTGTGATTGCCGACAAAGCCGATGCATTTATTGAGGAAAACAAGGACAAGAAATTCTTCTTATACTACCCGACCCACTCTATTCACCGGCCATATACTCCCGGACCCCGATTTTTCGGCAAAAGTCAGATCGGACCACTTATTGATTTTATCATGGAGTTTGATTGGAAGGTTGGGCGAATCATGGATACACTGGACAGACTTGGTCTGACGGATAATACGATTGTAATAGTTACAAGCGATAATGGTGGGTTTGGCTCAGGAAGAGTCAGAAATTATCAAGACGAACAGGTTGATCACCAGCCCACATTTCCCTGGCGGGGTAATAAAGGAACCGCATATGAAGGGGGGCACAGAGTCCCTTTTATTGTTCGTTGGCCCGGTCATACAAAACCCGGCAGCGAAAGCGATGAAACGATCTCCCTTGTCGATATAACGGCTACTTTAAGTGATATAACGGGAATCTCATTACAACCTTCAGATGCCCTTGACAGCTTTAGTTTTTTGCCTGTGCTTCTTGGCAAAGATTATGGTGATCGCATACGTCCATATACTGTGACCGGAACAAGAGGCATGGTACATTTGGCTATTCGAGAAGGACCATGGAAACTTATATATGCTCCTGAAAGCAGAGAGGCGGAATTGTATCATCTTGACGATGATCCACAAGAAAGTAAAAATATTGCCGATCTTAATCCGGAGTTAACCGAAAAAATGATAGCATTACTGACAAATTATATCGAATCCGGTCATTCTCGTCCCGATGCCAAAGGTTCCGGGCATACGTTTGAAGAGCTCTTTCGTCAGAGAGAAGCACGGAACCAACTTATTAATCAGCAATTTGAATGAGTAAAATCATCTTTCTGGCAACGAAAAGGCGATAAAAGCATCGCTATTTCCTGAACCTGCCCGGGTCCCTCCATTTGCTGCGATAATCACATATTGTTTGCCATCGATTTCATATGTGGATGGTTTGGCATAGCCTATAGCCGGCAGATCGTGTTCCCAAAGAACCTCACCGGTGGCTTTGTCAAAAGCCCGAAACTTTTCATCTTCGGTGGCTCCAATGAACACCAGTCCGCCCGCCGTGACCAGGGAACCTCCCATATTTCGGGTACCGGTAACCGGGATCCCCTGTTCGGTCAACGATTTGTGTTCCCCCAAAGGCACACGCCATACCCGTTCTCCCGTATTCAGGTTGATGGCGTTCATGGTTCCCCATGGAGGTTTTGTTGCCGGATATCCGTTCTGATCTACAAAAGGCCGGTAGGCAAAATCCACAGTATAGTAATAGTTGCCGGAATCGGCCTCATCGACTAGCCCCTCATGACCTTCTATTCTTCCTGTTTCATCCACATTGTACAGATAGGCAACGATGGCCTCGGTTTCTTCATCAGAGAGATAGGGAAAGTCCGGCATCTCTCCCATTCCTGTCTCAATTATATCCATTATCTGCCGCTTTGAAAATCGTTCATCCACCTGGACCAGTGACGGAAATTGTACGGGTTCCGGACCGCCGGGGCTGCTGTGACAACTCGCACAATTCATCTGATACAGTTGCCGGCCCCGCACTATAACGTTTTCCGGACTTATTATGATTGGCCTTTTAACTTTTTCCAGTGCCATGGTTGTTCCATATTCATTGGCATTGACATAAAGCAGGTTGGTTTCAGGGTCATAAGATGCTCCGCCCCATAATGCACCGCCCCGCGTTCCCGGGAAAGCCAGCGTTTCCCGTTCCCCGGGTGGTGTAAACAGCCCTTCATAGTTCAATTCCCTGAATCGCCGGAGGGCATATTCCCGGGCTTCAGGTGAAATGTTTGTAAGATCATCCTCGGTAATATGCTGTCGGACAAATGGTACTGGCTTAATTGGAAATCGCTGTGTAGGCCATGCCTCCTCCCCTTCTATATGTGATTCCGGAACAGGACGCTCTTCAACCGGGAAAAGGGGTTCGCCCGTTTCTCGGTCCAGCACAAATATAAAGCCATGTTTGGTAACCTGGGCCAGAGCATCGATTTTTCGGCCATCCTTTTCAATGGTAACCAGATTTGGTGGAGCCGGCAGATCATAATCCCACAAATCGTGACGAACAATCTGATAGTGCCATATTCGTTCACCGGTATTCGCATCCAATGCCAATATCGTATTAGCGAACAGGTGCTTTCCGGGACCTCGTGTTCCCGGTGTATAAAAATCAGGGGCTGCTGAACCGGTGGGAATAAATACCATTTCACGATCCTTGTCCAGGCTCATTCCGCCCCAGTTGTTGGTTCCTCCGGCCAGCTGCCAGGCCTGCTCCCCCCAGGTATCATGACCGTACTCCCCCGGGTAGGGGATCGTATGAAAAATCCACGCTATCTCACCTGTACGGACATTGTAAGCCCGGATGTGTCCCGGTGCGGCTCCGACTCCTTCCCCAACGGTAGAGCCCAGAATCAACAAATCCTTGTAGACAACCCCCGGAGAGGTATAACCGACAGAGAGCAGTGCCGGGTCTCTGCCCAGGCCTTCCCGCAGATCCAATGAGCCACCGCTTCCAAAATCAGAAATCAATGTGCCTGTA
>SLQC01000298.1 GCA_007131625.1 Balneolales bacterium
CGGTACCGGTTTCGGCAGGGCTTTCGAAATGCCTATGTCGTTGGTCGAAATTGAATATCCGCTCAGAGATTATATTCCACATAATCAGATCTATTGGGTCATTGTGAAAACCGGAAGCGTCGGTTTTTTTCTGTTCTGGTTCTTTTTTAATTCCTTCGCATTTCAAGCCTCATCCATTCGGTCACAGCTGAAGGATCCGTATCTGAAATCTATCTGCATGGTGGTTGTCGTCGCCATTATTTCCCAGATGGTCGTCTCTTTTTACGACCTGCAACTCACCTACTACAGAAACATGATCTATCTGGGAACACTGATGGGTATGATTCCAGTGATAGAAGAGCTGAATGCGAAACAAAGTGTAAAGAGTTCGGAGATTATGTAAGAACTCAGTGAATTGGGCAAAAACACATAGTACATGAAAAAACGAAACAGGTAAAAACATATCATACATGAAATCATGTACGATGGTTAATTATGGAGATTGGAGACAAGTCATGCTGATCAATGAAACGATATACATTTTAGGAGTGCGGGTCGATAACTTGACACTGAATCAGGCAGTCCGGCGAATTCGTGGGTATATCGATACCTCAAATAAACGAAAGGGAGCACGAAAGGTGTTTTTTGCCAATGTGCACAGTATCCATCTGGCCAGAAAGAATCCCGATCTTTACCGGAACATTCTGAATGCGGATCTGGTTCTTCCCGATGGCAGCGGGCTGGATATCGCCGGCAGATTGTTGAATGAACCGGTGAAAGAAAATTTGAACGGCACCGATTTTATTCCCGTCATCTTCCGGGCAGCCGAGCGTCTGGGTTATTCGGTCTACCTGCTCGGTGCAAAGCCGGGCACCGTTGACAATTGTACGGATAATCTGAGAATTCAATTTCCGAATCTGGAAATTGCAGGTTCACATCACGGATACATTGATGAGAATCTGGAAAACAAAATCATCGCAGACATAAACCGGAAACGTCCTGACATTCTGTTGGTGGGTATGGGATCTCCTCTTCAGGAAAAATGGGTCACCTGCAATGCCCCCAGTCTGAATGTCGGGGTCTGTTTTGCTGTCGGCGGCCTGTTTGATTTTCTCTCTGGCGAAATAGAACGCGCACCTCTCTGGATGAGAAAAACCGGTATGGAATGGGTGCACCGATTTGCTCAGAATCCCCGGGACAAATGGAACAGGATATTTGTAGAAATCCCCTTATTTCTATTTCTGATACTTACCAGGTGCGCATTTCATTCGAATTTCTACCAACTTCAGAACGCAAGGAAACTTAAATAAATGGAACGGGGAATAGGTGAATCCATCGCCAGAAATACCACTATAATGCTGGCTGCCCAGGTTGTCACCTGGGTTTCCAGTTTTATATTGCTGATATTTCTGCCACGCTATCTGGGCAGCGAGGATTTTGGACGGTTTTACCTGGCCATGTCTGTCGGCATGATCATCGGAATAGTCATTGATTTCGGCGGCAATTTTCTGATTCCCAAAGAAGTATCGCGATCCAAAGCTACGACTCCCCGGATTCTCGTCAGCTTTATCGGTGTCAGGGTTCTGTTGTGGATATGCTGTATGGTGGCGGTTTTACTGTTCAGCTATGCCGTAGGATATTCCTGGACAGTTACCATGCTGATTGTAATTTTCGGGATTTCCAATTTGTGGGAAGGGGGAAGTAAAGCTATTCGAAGTTGTTTTCAAGGCTATGAGCAAATGGAGTACCCATCGGTCGGGGTGGTTGCTGAAAAAGTTTTTGTGTCTGTCATTGCCGTCTCTGCGTTGCTGATAGGTGCCGGGTCGATAGAGATCGCAGTGATCTTTACCGTGGGAACATTTATCAATTTGCTGATATGTATCAAGTTCCTTCCCCGTATTGTTAAACATATTCCGAATTTTCGCTTGAACATGTCGTACCGGCTTTTAAAAAGCAGCCTGCCGTATTTCATGTGGTCGATATTCGCCGTGATCTATTTTCGTATTGACGCCGTTATGTTGTCGACAATGACGACGGATGAAGTGGTCGGTTGGTATGGAGGTGCCTACCGGTTTTTCGATATCGTCATGTTTCTGCCGGCCATACTGACAACCGTGATCTTTCCTGTTTTCTCCAGGCTGTGGGAAGGTTCCGAAGACCGGCTTCACAATACGTTTCAACAAAGTATTAAATACATATTTATGGCGGCTATCCCGGTCTGCATCCTCTTTTTCATCTTTTCGGAACATCTGGTCTCGCTTTTTTACGGGCTTGAGGAGTACGGGCCTTCGGTGCTTGTACTGCAGATATTCTCCATCGGAATTATTTTTGTCTATATCGATTTCATTATGGGCAGTGCGATACTGGCGACGGACCGGCAACGATCCTGGGCGGTTGTGGGATTTGTGGCTGTTTTGATCAATATCGGACTAAACTTTATGTTCATTCCCTACACCCAGGCGCATATGGGAAACGGTGGTATCGGGGCAGCCATCACCACTTTGATAACAGAAATATTTATCATGATATGTGCTTTTTTTATGTTGCCGGGCAGATATTTTCATCAATTCAACTACGCCGGTCCCATGAAATGCATTGCTTCCGGAGCGGGAATGCTCGTTGCTATCTTGCTGCTTCAGGCAGCAGGTGTCCATCCGATTTTTCAGGCGGTAACCGGCGGCATGATATACCTGCTTTTCATCGTATCCTGGCGCGTTATAAGCCCTGATGATTGGCATTTCATAAACGGCTATTTTACAATAAAAGAACTTAAATCCATAATCTCACTAAACAGGAAAGAGATATGAAGATACTTATGGTAATACCTATTTCTCCGGTTCCCACCTATTTTGGAGCTGCGATACGAGTGAAATATTTACTTCGCAAACTGGCGTCTGAACATGATGTAACGGTCGTTACTTTCGGCACTCCGGATCAACGGGAGTTATTTATGCTGGAATTCGGAGATTTGGTCGATGATCTCTACTTACTCCCCCAACCATGGAGCAGGAAGTATAAAAGAATGGCGCAGATTTGCTCCATATTCTCCTCGCGCAGTTATTTCTTCATGAGTGGCTACAGTCGTCAGATGCAGAAAAAAATTATCGAACTGATGTCAACCCGCGACTTCGACGTGGTGCACACAGAGTTTCCATTTATGTCGCAGTACCATTTTCCGGGAGATGCGATCCGGGTGCTGGACGCTCATAATGTGGAATATGAAAATTTTCGCAGAATGGCTCTAAAGCATCGCTCCTTGTTGAGAAAATGGTTCTACCACATGGAATATCGAAAAGTGTATCGGGAAGAGGTGGCCATGTTCCGCAAGCAGGATATTCTGATGGCGACTTCTAAAGAAGATATAGCCATTATAAAAAGAGATGTCGACGACGTACCGGCATATGTTATTCCAAACGGAGTGGATACCTCCTTTTTTTCACCGCATGACTGGCAACCCGAGCAATATTCGCTTGTTTTTACGGGAATGATGGGATATACACCCAACGACGACGGAATGCTCTGGTTTCTGGATGAAATATTTCCACTTGTGCTGAAGGAACTGCCGAATACCAAAATCAATATTGTCGGGAATCAGCCTTCAGACGAGCTGAGACGGCATCAATCTGAGAATGTGATTGTAACGGGTTTTGTGGATGATGTGCGGCCATATGTCTGGAATTCAAGTGTGTTTGTCGTACCTCTGAGAATGGGGAGCGGCACCAGATTGAAGGTGGTGGAAGCACTTGCCATGAATAAACCGGTGGTCTCCACATCCATCGGATGTGAGGGGATTGAGGTGGAACATGGAAACACCATCCTGATCCATGATGATCCCTCCGAATTTGCCGGTGCGGTTGTAGATTTGCTGAAGAACCGGGAACTCTGTTTAAGACTGGTGGAAAAGGGGTATAAGCTGGTAACCTCAGTCTATGACTGGACTGTGATTGGTGATAGAATGCTTGAAGTATACGAAGTCCTTGATTCCCCAACTGTAAGGGAAAAGGAGGTGAAAGGTTCGAAATAAACGTTCATTTGCCACTAATGGAATAAGTTCATCCATGATTATCAACTGCGACATTTGAGTTGACAACTTTCAACAGATGTTGCTGTATGGTTGTCACATACTGATCCATACTGTGATGTTGTTCGATATATGATCGGGCAGCTCTACCCATGGATTCTGCTTTTTCCGGGTTTTCCCACAAATCAAGTATGGCTTTTCGTATCGCTTCCGGATCCCCCTGAGGCACAAAAATTCCGGTTATGCCATCTTTAATAACATCAACCTGACCATCCACACTTGTACATATAACAGGTTTTGCCATTGCCATTGCTTCAAGAATAACCGTAAGGCCGTTGTCGGAATCGGTCGGAAGCAAGGACAGTACAACAAACCTGCTGCGTGAATACAATTCCCTTAATTCGATAGGGCTTTTCTTTCCTATGGTAATATGTTTCGGAATATCTTTGATGGAATGCAACTGTTCCACAGTGTCGAATATCTCAACTGTTTTAGATCCGGTTGCAAAGTGACATGGTATATTTAGTGGTCTGAGTGCCTCGACCAGAGTTGGATAATCCCGCATTTCCATTCCTACAGAACAAATCATGTCTGTCTGAACATCCATCGGTTTCCAAAACCGATGGTCGGTACCCAGTTTGATCAACGCGATTTTTTTGGGTGATACACCTATGCGATCGGTCACTATTCTTCTTTGAGCAGATGACCACATGACAATACTGTCAATGCGTGAATGAGTCCATCGCAATATTGTTTGCTTGATCCATGTTTTGAATTGGTTCTTTGAGGTAATTCTGGAAATTGTAATAACATAATGTGTTTTAACTCGAAACAGACGGATAAATATTGCAAGTGGCAGAGCTACTTGTTCTGTATGGACATAAATAACATCATAATGCTGGTGAATTTTAAGAGTCTCCAAAATCTGGCAAATCTCCACAGGTAATCTTCGGTAAATCCATTTTCGTAATTTACCCTTGCAATTCTTTAAGTAGCGTTCATCCAGTACATCGGATGAAATAGCCTTTTCAAGTGTGGAAACTCGCGGTTGAATGCCTTCTGATTCCATTTTCTGAACCACATCATCGGATGGTTTATTCATCCCCTTTTTAATGATATATAGCGTTCTCATTATTTTTTTTGGTTTTAAATCATTATTCATGAATTGGTTATAAATCATTATTCATGAAATAGTCCCGTATTTCTGTTTGAAGTTACACCAAATCACACTTTTTAATAAGTAAGGGTAATACCGTATAATACCTTGCCTTATAAGTGAAACAAGGTCTGTTATTTTCAAAAAAAACGGAGAGACTATTTGCGAAAAAAGCATAAGTACAGAACTTTGTGGAAGACACTAATCAACCATTAAAAAATTAGATGCACCTATAGTATTACGCTTATCTTGTCATTAAATTATGTAGGAAAATAACGAAATTCCGGGGTATGTTTCCAAACATTTTATCCATCACACTAATACGTAACATTCAATACAGAAAACTAGTTTTGCCATAATAAAAGATGTAGAATTGCTGATGACTCATTAAAATGAGGTATACCAGGATAAGGAACCAAAACCTGTGTATTTATGAAAGGATTTTATGTATTTTCCGGTGTCGATAACCCATTAAAAGATTGCCTGCAGATACAGGATATGGTGTAGTAATATTTTTGTTTTTATTGTCACATTATTTATGTGCAAGACTTTGATTTATATTTGGCTATACTTATCGCATTCATCACATCTGAATTTCAGGAACGTAAAGGAATCGGATCAATTACATATTGTGGGGAGAAGCATGAGAATTTGTATACTTGGGTATGGAAAAAGACCTACTCAAACTCTTTCTGCCCGAGGGGCTGCTTGATCACTTCGATATC